>CANRIY010000005.1 GCA_947630775.1 uncultured Clostridia bacterium
CCCACGGCGACAGGGAGTTCGGCTATATCGTCTCGAGGCTCCGCATGGACAACAAGGTCATCGTCGGCTATTATAAGGATGAGGAAGCCCTCAAAGAACTTGCGTCGTGGTGCGTCGTTGCGGCGGGCTATGCCTTCTCCAAGACCGTGAAAGTCGCCCGTTTTTCAGACAATATGCGCGACGTCGCCGTCACCGAGGGCGACAAGATCGACGCCCACATCAATCTCGGCTGGCAGGTCGATTACTATCCCATCGGCGACCTCGTGGACTATATCAACGAAGTGAACGAAGCGGAGGTCGACGCGCTCATGGCGGAGTATGCGAAGAAGTACACGATGGGCACCGACCGCATCTCCGTTGTCCGCGAACAGGCGAAATACGAGATCGCGATCGAAAAGCTCTGCAAGGAAAAGGGCGGCTACATCGGCATTGTCGACCACTTCGGCGCTCTTCACGATATGAACCAGCTCCCCGGGCTCGCCATTCAGGATCTGCAATCCAAGGGCTACGGCTTCGGCGCCGAGGGCGACTGGAAGATCGCGGCGCTCGGGGCGACCATGCAGTACATGGCAGGGCAGAAGGGCACAGGTCTCATGGAGGACTATACCTACGATTTGAAGGATGGGCTCTGCCTCGGCGCGCATATGCTCGAAGTCTCTCCCCAGTTCGCATCGACAAAACCCGAAATTCAGGTGCATCCCTTGGGGATCGGCGGAAAGTCAGACCCCGCCCGTCTTGTGTTTGAGGGGATCGAAGCGCCCGAAGCCGTTGCCGTCTCCATGATCGATATGGGCGACAGAATGCGCCTCATCGTTCAAAAGATCTCCCTTGTGAAGTATCCCCATAAGATGCCCAACCTTCCCGTCGGCGGCCTGATGTGGAGATATCAGCCCAATTTCAAGGACGGCATTGCGGCTTGGATCTATGCGGGCGGCGCACATCACACCGTCGTTTCTTCCGTCGTCACGGCGCAGCAGATGGTCGATCTCGGCAACATGTGGGGCGTGGAAGTCGTTCTCATCGACGAAAACACGAAGATCGAATCCTTCAAGGAAAAATTGATGTGGTCGGACGCCGTTTGGAAAACGAGAAGATGATCAAAACATAGGGGGCGGCGGTTTTCGCCGCCCTATATTGTAATGCCACGCTTGCCTTCCCGAATTATGAAGCGCCCCCTCCCGAGGAGGGGGGTAGGGGGGTGGGCAACGTTTTCATTCTCTCTCCTTAGGTGGAGAGGGAGTGCCGCGGGCGGACGAATCTTGCCTTCCCCCTCCTTGGGGGAGGGGGAAGGTGCCCCGTAAGGGGCGGAAGGGGGAAGGTTACCATGTTCTTAAAAAAATATATCTTCGGCGATACCGCCGTATCTTATGTGGAAACTCCCGTTGAGGGGCATGAAAACAGGACGGTCATCGGGCTCGCCGTCTATCCGAAGGACGCGGAGATCGAGCCCGAAAAACTCTGTTGCGACAGCTTGGTGCAGGTCGCTTTCACGGGGGACGAGGCGCTCATCGACTATACCCTCGGCGTTACGATGCGCAACAGGACCTCCACTCTTCTCCATGTCGAACGTCAGATGCGGGAGGGGGATACCGTCACGACCGTTCTGTCGGACGGGAACGGAAATACCTATACCCATGCCTTGGAGTATAGCCCCAAAACGGGCGTTTTTACCACCCATGTCCGCTATACCAACCATTCGGACATGGTACGCACGCTCGAAATGCTCTCGAGCTTTTCTCTGAGCGGCATCTCCTCGGTTGCGGGCGGCTGTAAAAACACGATGGGCCTGACGCTTACCCGTATGACGAGCGCGTGGTCGCGTGAATGCAGACTGAAAACGGAATCTTTTTCCGCCCTCGGGTTCGATATGAGCTGGGCGCGTTACGGCGTAAAGGTCGAAAAATTCGGACAGGTCGGCTCCATGCCTAACCGCGGCTACTATCCCTTTGCGGCGGTCGGGGACAATACGTTCTGCCTCGGCGTGCAGATCGAAGCGCCCTATTCTTGGCAGATCGAACTGTATGAGGAAAAGGAGACGTGCGCGCTTTCGGGCGGGCTCGGGGACTTCGAATCGGCGCACTGGCGCAAGGAAATCCTTCCCGGCGAGAGCTTTACGACGGATAAGGCCTTTTTCACATTGCAGAAGGATCTGAATACTGTCTGCAATGCGCTCGTGCACGAGCAGGACAGGCGCCTTTCCGTTCCCCAAAGTGAGGAAGAGATGCCCGTCATGTATAACGAGTACTGCGCGACGTGGGGGAATCCCACCGAGGAGCTCATGCTCAAAATGATCGACGCGCTTGCGCCCTTCCCTCAGATCAAATATTTCGTCATCGACAGCGGCTGGTATAAGCCCGAGGACAAGGGCTGGTGCAACGCGATCGGCGACTGGAACATCAACCGCACCATTTTTCCCGACCTTTCTCTGATTTCGAAGAGGGCGAAAGAGCGCGGCATGAAGGCGGGCATCTGGTATGAGTTCGAGATCGCAGGCAGGGACAGCGAGACATTTCATCAAAAAGACATGCTCCTGCATCGGGACGGATCCCTTCTCACGAGCAAGAATCGGCGGTTCCTCGATCTGAGGACGGAAGAGGCGGAGTCCTTCCTGCAAGAAAAACTCCTGCGGCAGCTCAGGGAGAACGGGTTCGGCTATATCAAAATCGATTATAACGACAACATCGGCGTCGGCTGTGACAGCGAGGACGGCGCCGCACTCGGCGAGGGCGGCAGGCAGGTGACGGAAGCGAGCCTCGAATGGCTCACAAAGCTCAAAGACGGGATCGAAGGCCTTGTCATCGAGAATTGCTCTTCGGGCGGGAGCCGTATCGAGCCCAAGCGCATGAATCTGGTCTCCATGTGCTCTTTTTCGGACGCCCACGAGTGCGCTGAGATTCCCCTCGTTGCGGCGAACGTTTCCCGCGTGATCCCCGCCCGCCAGTCCCAGATCTGGGCAGTCTTGCGGGAAAACGAGCCCGACGCGCGCACGATTTATTCCCTCTGCGCCGCCATGATGGGCAGGATCTGCCTCTCGGGAGACATTCTGAAGCTCTCTGCGGACAAGATCGCGCTCATCCAAAGGGGGCTTGCCTTCTACGAAGCCGTCAAGGAGATCGTGCGGCGGGGGGACATCCTTCTCATCGACAATTCCGTCGAATACTACCGCGATCCCAAGGGGCGGCAGATCTATATCAAGGAATGGCGCGGGCAAAAGCTCGTGATCGTACATTTCCTCGACGACGAAAGCGTTGTCGGGCTCGACATGAAGGGGTATACGCTCATAAAGCAGTATACCGACCTCGAATTTACGGCGGGAGAGACGCTTGAGATCCATGGCGAAAAATTCCATGCGGGCGCCTTCCTGCTTCAAAAGGAGATTTGACATGAAAGAACTCAACAGTTTGCTCTCCGAACGGGGGCAGACGCACATTCTGCGCGGCTTCGATGCGCTGACCATCGACGCCCAGCGGAAATTCATCAAGGAGATCGAAAATATCGACTGGGACACGGTCGATCTTTGGAAACATCCCGAGGATCTGAGCGGAAAGGGGAAGGTCGAGCCCATTGCGGGGCTTTCCCTCAAAGAGATCGAACATCAGCGGGAAGAATACCTTGCGGTCGGCGCGGAGGCGATCCGCGCTCAAAAGGTCGCCTGTGTGCTCCTCGCGGGCGGACAGGGCACGCGGCTCGGGTCGGATGCTCCCAAGGGGGCGTACGACATCGGCGTCACCCGTCCGCTGTATATCTTTGAAATGCAGATCAGAAATCTTCTTTCCGTCTGCAAGGCCTGCGGGGCAGCGGTCCCGCTCTTCATCATGACGAGCGACAAAAACGACGCCGCGACCCGTGCCTTTTTGAAGGAACATGCCTATTTCGGCTATCCCGAGGAATACATCCGCTTTTTCGAACAGGAAATGGCGCCGAGCGTGGATCTTACGGGCAAACTTCTCCTCGAAGCCGAGGGCGCGCTTGCGCTTTCGCCCAACGGCAACGGCGGCTGGTACTCTTCTTTGAAACGCGCCGCCGCGGATCGGGATTTTCCCGCGATCGAATGGTATAACGTCTACGGCGTCGACAATGTGTTGCAGAGGAGCGCGGATCCCGTGTTTGTGGGCGCGACGATCAAGAGCGGCATGATGAGCGGGGCGAAGGTCGTCAGAAAGACGGACCCGCACGAGAGAGTGGGCGTTCTGTGCCTCGAAGATTCCAAGCCGTCCGTCATCGAATATTATGAACTCACCGAAGAGATGGCGCAGCAAAAGGGCGCGGACGGAAATTTGGCCTACTCCTTCGGCGTCATCCTCAATTACCTTCTCTCCGCCAAAAAACTCGAGGAGATCGCAAAGGCGCGGATCCCCGTGCACGTCGTCAAGAAAAAAATTCCTTATCTTGATGAAGCGGGCGTTCTCGTCAAGCCCGAAAAGGAAAACGGCTATAAATTCGAGACGCTCATCCTCGATATGATCCGTCTCATGGGAAGTTGCCTGCCCTTCGAGGTAGCGCGGGAGAAGGAATTTGCGCCCATCAAAAATAAAGAGGGTACGGACAGCGTGGAGACCGCGAGAGCGCTCCTTCAAAAGAACGGGGTGGCGCTGTGACGGAACTAAGCGAAACACATAAGCAATTCATCTCGGCGCTCTTTGCGCTCAACAAGACGATGGAAGAGCTGTTTGCGAGCGGGAACGTTGCGCTCTTTACCGAGATGAACGCGGAGATCAAAGAGCTTCACCGTTTGCAGAGCGGGAGCGAGGATCCCGTGATGAAGGCGCTCGACATCGAATGCGGCGTCATCTACGGAAATTTCAATATGATCGTCGCGGTACTCCGCACGACGGAGGACGGCACGATCGATGCGGGCGCGCAGTCCGCCCTCAATAAGTTTTTGCACAACATCGACGAGGCTGTGGTAAACATCGCTTCCGCGTTGGGCGTTGTATAAATATAACATACGTTATATAACATTTGTCATTTTATGATCCGTCGGATCGGATCGAAAGGCGTAAAAGGAGAATTATGGCGTCGAGAAAACAAAAAAAGGTTGCCGCGGAGGCGGAAAAAACGCTCAAAAAACACCCGAAAATTTTGATCGCGGTCATTGCTTTCGTGCTCATTCTGGCGATCGCCGCGGGGGCGTATTGGTACTTCTTCATCTACAAAAAAGATGATTCCGAAAAGAACCTCGGCGGGACGGGGGACATCGTTTCGGGAGATCTTTCCATTCATTTTTTGGAGCTTGGGAATAAGTACGCGGGCGACTGCACGCTCATCAAGGCAGGGAACACCGAGGTGCTCATCGACGCGGGTTCGCGGCAGAATTCCGCTGCGGCAATCGTGCCTTACATACAACAATATTGTACGGACGGCGTGCTCGAATACGTCATTGCGACCCATGCGCATCAGGATCACATCGCGGCATTTGTCGGGACGACGTCGGCAAAGGGCGTCTTTGATAGCTTCGAATGCGGCACGATCATCGATTTCCCCCGCACAAACCAATCCGAAACGACGAATTCGGGCGGGCGGTCCCTCTATGGGAAGTATGTGGACGCCCTGAATGCCGAAGTCGAAGCGGGCGCAAAACACTACACGGCACTCGAATGTGTCAACGGGGAAAACGGCGCAAAGAAGAGTTATGCCCTCGGCGAAGGCATCGAAATGACCATTCTCTACCGACGAGAATAATTACTCCGTTTGCATGCTTTTGACGCGCGGAAACGACCGGTTTCTCTTCACGGGCGACCTCGAAAAGGAGGGGGAAGAGAGTCTCGCGGAGGAAAACGATCTTCCGCACTGCAAACTCTTCAAGGGCGGACATCACGGCAGCCGTACTTCGAGCAACGACGTCCTTCTCTCCGAAATCACCCCCGAAAACGTCTGTATCTGCTGCTGTGCTGGCTCGCCCGAATACTCGACGGATCCCGCTGCGATCTTCCCCACGCAGGAGATGATCGACCGCGTCGCAAGATACACGAAGAACATTTACGTCACTTCGCTCGCGACGGACGTCGTCTACGAGCCAAAGGCGTCATGGGATTATACGTCGATGAACGGCAATATCGTCGTGACGGTTACCGCCGAAGGGCTCACCGTGACGGGGAGCAACAATTCGACGGTTTTGAAGGATACAGAGTGGTTCCGAGCGAACAGAACGTGGCCGTCCTACGGCGTTCAATAGAAAAAAAGAGGCTACCATGTCCGAGATCACAGCCATAACGGCACAAAAAAAAGACAAGACCCGCTGCAACATCGAAGTTGACGGCAGGTTCTTTTGCGGGATGGAGCTCGTCACCGTCGTGCAAAACCGCCTGAAGGTGGGGAGCGTCGTCACGGAGGAAGAACTTGCGGCGATGCAGCTTGAGAGCGAAAAGCAGACGGCGTTCGACAAGGCGCTCAGCTTCATTTCCGCGTCGATGAAGACGGAGCGCGAGGTCGAAGAATATCTCGAAAAAAAGGGATATTTGAGCGAGGTTTGCGGACATGTCGTGGGCAAAATGCGCGAATACGGCTTTTTGGACGACGCGGCTTACGCGCGCGCCTATGCGGAGAGCGCGGCAAAGAAGAAGGGGAGCCGCCTCATCGCCCTCGAGCTGAGGCGCAAGGGCATTTCGGAAGAGGTGATCGAAGAGACGCTTTCTGAGATTTCGGGGGAAGAGGACGCCGCCGCGGCCGTTCTGCAAAAGTACCTGCGCGGCAAGGACGTCACCGAAAAACAGGTTCTCCGCAAGGCGTATGCGCATCTCATTTCCAAGGGGTTCGACCACGACGCCGCCCGCCACGCGCTCGAGGGGCTGTATGATGAAGATTGAGCGTCTGCCGTCCGTCCCTTCGACGAACGACTATATCCGGAAATACCTGCCCGCAAGGGAAAACATCGCTCTGTTTGCGGACGTCCAGACGGCGGGAAAGGGCACCAAGGGACGCAGTTTCCTTTCGGACATGGGTGGGGTGTATCTGTCCATTTTGGTTTTTTATGAGGACATGGCGCCCGCAAACGCCTTCCGCATCATGGCGCACGCCGCCGTCTCGGTTTGCAGGACGCTCGAGGGTTGCGGCATTTCGCCCGAGATCAAGTGGCCGAACGACGTGCGCGTCTCGGGCAAAAAGATCGCGGGGATCCTCATCGAAAACGGCCTGCGGGAGGGGAAGATCGACCACAGCGTGATCGGGATCGGGCTGAATGTGAAAAACGACGTCTCCGCGCTCGGCGGGATCGCCGTCAACATGGAGTCGCTGCTTCACGATCCGCCCTCCGCCGAAGAGGTCGGAAAAGCTCTCCTCGAAAACTTCCGCCGTCCCTCCGCGTTCGGGGAATATCTCTCCCACGCGCATTTTTTGGGGAATCGGATCCGCGTCAGAGAGGGAGAAGAGGAATATTTTGCGACCGCGCGGCGCATTCTTCCCGACGGGCGGCTGGAGATCGACCGCGGCGGAAAAGTTTTCGCCCTCTCGAGCGCGGAGATCACGATCGGAAATTGAGGAAACGCAATGAAATACGCATACACCAATGCGCAAATGCGCATGTTTGACGAAAGAGAAATCAGGCGCGGGACCCCTGCGGAAACGCTCATGGAGCGGGCGGGAAGCGCGCTCGCGGGAAAAGTGAAGGCGGCCATGGAGCGGCTGGGCGTCCGTGACGCGATCTTTGTCTGCGGCGGGGGGAACAACGGGGGAGACGGATTTGTCGCCGCCGAACATCTCAGGGATGAGAGCTTCGACGTCGCCGTTCTCTGCCTTGCGGAGCGCTTTTCGGCGGCTTGCATAAAGGCAAAGGAGAGATACCGCGGCGAGATTTTCGGCAAAATCCCGCGGAGAAAATACGTTGTCGCCGTGGACTGCCTCTTCGGCACGGGGCTTTCCCGCCCCATCGAGGGGGAAAACGCCGCGCTCGTGGACTTTATAAGTCATGCGGATCACGTCATCGCATGCGACATTCCCTCGGGACTCACGGACGGCGGGATCGCCTCGGATATCTGCGTCAAGGCGGATGAAACGGTGTGCATGGGACAGCTGAAAACCGCCCTTCTCCTCGCGGACGGCGCGGACATGGGTGGCTCGATTTCCGTCGCAGACATCGGGATCCCCGCGGAGGGCGGCACGGAGATTTTCGAGGATGAGGACATCAAAACCCTCTTTCCCGCAAAAAAATCGTGCTCCCACAAGGGCCACTACGGGAGAGCGGCGATCCTTGCGGGATTCGGCTCTTTGGGGGCGCCTCTTCTTTCGGTCGGCGCATGTTTGAAATCGGGCGCGGGGTATACCGAACTGTTCCTGCCGCCCGAAGTCTATCCCTCGCCGGGGACGCTCCTTTCCGCCGCGGCGAAGTATCCCGCCTGCATTCTCTCCGCATATGACGACCGCTTTCTCCCGCATGCGGATGCAGTCGCGTTCGGCATGGGCGCGGGGGTAGGGGAGCGGCAATTTGAGATGCTCACCCGCCTTCTCGGGGAATATCAAGGGACGCTCGTGCTCGACGCCGACGCGCTCAACATTCTCTCCGTCTACGGCCGTGAAATTCTCAAAAACAAGGGTTGCAGGGTCATCATAACGCCTCATCCCATGGAGTTCTCCCGCCTTACGGGAAAATCCGTCGGGACGCTCCTTGCCGACCCCATCGGGGAAGCAAAGGCGTTCTCCGCGGCGTACGGCGTTACCGTCGTATTCAAGAATAACCGCACCGTGATCGCGGAGGGGGAGCGCACGGCCGTCAACGTGACGGGCTCGCCCGTTCTGGCGAAAGGGGGAAGCGGAGACGTCCTCGCGGGGCTCATTGCGGGCATTGCGGCGCGGGGGATCCCGCCCTTCGAGGCGGCATGCGCGGGGAGTTTTCTCCTCGGCAGAAGCGGGGAGATCGCGGCGCGGGAGATGGGCGAATACGCGCCCGACGCGACGGATATCCTGTCCTTTCTCCCCAAGGCGTTGAAATCGGTCTGAGATCAGCTTTCGGAGAACCCCACCGCGCGGACGAGCACGGCGGAAACAAGCAACACGCTTCCCGTCACGAGATAATAGAGCGGGAAGAGGGTAAACAGGCTCATAAAGAGAAGAAGCAGTCCGCTCACGAAGAAGGGGCGGGCGTTTCTTTTGGAAAAGGAGATGCGCAGCCTTCCGCGCAGGGTGCGGCGGGGGAGCTGCCCGCAGATGAGAGGGTTTGGCATTTTCGTCCGTGCGAACAGCGCGTAAACTTCATCCCCCTTGATCGCACCCTTTTGGAAGGTCAAAAGGAGTTTTTCCGCCTCCGCCGTGAGGCTGTTACAGACGATCTTGAAGGGCGCTTCGCCGTATTTTCTCAAAAGAGAGGCCACCATGTCTGCGGACAGGGGCTCCATCGTGAAGATCGGGATGAGGAGCACCCCCTCCGAGGAGAGAACGTCCTCTTCGCAGATTGCATCCTTTCCGTCCGCCGTGAGCGCGGCAAGAAGATCCGCCCGCACCCGCTCCTCTTTTTCAAGCGCCAAATGCAGAAGAAGGGCGTCCCGCGCCTCTTTTTCCCGCCTGCTCCGTACCTTTTTTTGCCTTCTCCCGCCGAGGAGAACGGCGCAGACGGCGCAGGTCATCACGGCAAACAGGAGCGAGAACATCACGCACAGCCACAGTTCCAGACGGTAATAGCGCAGAATGCCGAAGGAAAGAAAGCTCACGGAAACCGTATAAAACAGGACGTCTAAAACGTCCGCAAGACAAAATCGCGACATGTCTTGATTTTTGCCCTGAAATTTTCAAATTAAACTTGCAAAACGGACAAAAATCATGTATAATCAAGATATATGAGGATCGCGCTCTTCGGCGGGTCGTTCGACCCGATCCATTGCGAACATCTTCGGCTCGCGGAGGCGGCGCAGAGGCAGCTCGGGCTCGACAAAGTCGTCTTTCTTCCGTCCTACCGTGCCCCGCACAAGGCATTCGGGGCCGTTGCGAGTGCGGAAGACAGGCTCGCGCTCTGCAAAATCGCCTGCCGCAACTTGCCGTTTGCGGAAGTCTCCGATCTCGAGATCGCGGCGCAGGGGACGAGTTACACCTATCTCACCTGCCGCGCTTTTGCCGAAAAATACCCCGCCGCACAGCTCTTTTTCCTCGTCGGCGCGGATATGCTCGAAAATTTCTTCTTCTGGAAAGAGCCCGAAGAGATCCTGCGGCACGTCACGCTCGTCGCCTGCGGCAGGGGGGAAGCGGACGTCCATGCGGCGCACGGGCGGTTTTGTCGCCCGCTTCCATACCGACTTTGAAGAACTTGCCTTCACGGGAAGGGACGTCTCTTCCACCGACCTGAGGGTCGCGCTCGCCTTTTCCGACCGCGCGGAAGCGGCAAAATATCTTGATGAAACTTCGCTCGATTATATTTTCGGGCATACCATGTACAGGTTTTTGCGGGAAGAGGGGGCGCTCGGCCTCCTTACGCCCGAACGAAGGGCGCACAGCGAGCGCGTTGCGCGCATGGCGTGCAGGAGGGCGCGCAGCCTTCAGATCCCCGAGGAGAAGGCACTCCTTGCGGCGATGCTGCACGACTGTGCCAAAAATGTCCCCGCGGACAGTCCGCTTCTCAAAGGCTTTACGCCCCCCGAAAACGTCCCCGCGCCCGTTCTGCACCAGTATGCGGGGGCCTATTTGGCGGAACACCGCTTCGGCGTGACGGACGCGGAGATCCTCGACGCCATCCGCTACCATACGAGCGGGAAAGAGGACATGACGGCGCTCGGCAAGCTCATCTTTCTCTCCGATCTGTTGGAGGAAGGGCGCAATTTCGAGGGTGTCGCGGCGCTCCGTAAGGTATTTTGGGAAGATCTCGACAGGTGTCTCTGTTTGGCGCTCGAAGAGCAGCTTCGCTATCTGAAAGCGCAAAAAAAGCCCGTTGATCCGCTGACGGAACGGGCATATAAATGGCTCGGATCGCGGCAATAGTCGCGTTTCTGAATAAAAATCAAGACATGGGGGTAGCATAATGGAAAGTTACGAACTTGCACGGGCGGCGGCAAAGATCCTGTCCGACAAAAAGGCGCAGGACATCGTCATCGTGAACGTGGGGGACCAGACCGTCGTCTGCAGTTATTTCGTCATCGCAAGCGGCAGATCGACCACGCAGGTGCGCGCGCTTTGCGATAATGTGGAGGAAGAGCTCAAAAAGAAGGAGTTCACACCCGTCCGCACAGAGGGCGTCCGCGAGGGAAGGTGGGGCGTGCTCGACTACGGCGACGTCGTCGTGCATGTGTTCAACGAGGAATCCCGCCTGTTCTATTACCTCGAACGGCTGTGGGACAGCGGAAAGAACGTCGAGCATTTTGAGGAATAACTCATTTGAACTGAAAGCGCTTGGGCTCGGAGTATTCGGGCTTCGGGCGCTTTTTTTTGCGTTCCACAAGGTAGAACACGGGCTCGGGCTCCGTCTTTTGTTTGGGCGGAGGGTCGGGCGGCAGTTTTTTGCGGAGCGTCCGATACCCGATCCGCACGAGTTTGACGGCGTGGACGCAGATGATGCAGAGAAGAAAGAGGCATACCGTGTACAGGGCCCCGTATCCTTGGACAGAGAGTAGCATGGTACGATCATACCCCCTTGGATCCTGTCATAAAATGCGATTTTTGCGCATATATCCCCTTTTTTTCGGGAAAAATCATGCACATGGAAGAGACGATAGGCAGAAGCGCGGGAACGCTTCTTTCCGCGGACGAAGCGGCGGAATATGTCGAGTTCAAACGCACGAAGCGCGAGGCGGAGATCCTTCTCACGCTCAAAAAGATCATCGTGGACGCGTCGCGCCGCGAGACGGACGGCATTCTCCTCAAAAAGGCATGCGAATTTGCAAAAAGGGCGCATGCGAGCGGAATTTTGCTCTCTCCCGTCAACGTTCCCTACGCGCGGCGGCTCCTGCACGGCGAGGTGAAGATCGTCAGCCTCGTCGGCGGAACGGGCGAAACGCTCCCCGCCGTCAAAAAAGCCGAGGCAAAGCGCTGTATGCGCGCGGGGGCGGCGGAGATCCGCCTCGTACCCTGTTATTCGGCGCTCATCGGCGGGAATCTCACCTACCTCAAGCGGGAGATCGCAAAGGTGCGGCGCGCCGTGAGGGGACGAAGCGTCATTCTGTCCCTCGAAGACCATACCCTCGGCGAAGACGAGATCGCGCTCGGCGTGCGGGCGGCGGCGGAAGGGGGTGCGAACGGCGTCTGCGTGCGGGGAGAGACCCCGCTTCTGCTCCGCGCCGAAGAAGCGGCGTCGGGCAAGCTGTTTGTGGACTGTTCGGGGGTGGAAAACGCCGAACAGCTGCGCTCTCTCCTGCATTTGGGCGCTTCCCGCGTCGTATCCCGCTGTGCGGAAGAGATCGGGGAAGAACTCCGCTCCTCATGATTTTATCCGTAAACAAAAAGCTCCTCTCCGCGGGGAGCTTTTTTCGCGTGCGCGCTACTAATATGCGCTTTTGGAAAATTTTGCCTTTCGGGTAAAAATTTTTTTGAAAAAAAGTGCGATTTGTGAAAGTTTTTTTGCGTGAAATCATTGACTTGCTTTTTCAATCGTGATATAATCGGCATGTATGACATAGAGTCTATGCTGTCGTCGTTTACGCGTACGCGCACGCGAGTTCGTAAAAATCGCGCGCACGCGGGATCCGTGGCGGCGCAGGGCAAAAGAAAATTTTCTGTGTCAAGAGGAGAAAAGCATGAGTGCTAACGGCAAGAAAAGAGACAAGAGCTTTATTGCATTGCTCGTACTGATCATCGTATGCGCTTGTCTCATGGTCGCGGCTATCACGACGCTCGGCATCGGCATGTCGAACGGTGATCTCAGTGATGACCAACAGTCCGAACAAACGGGTAACCGTGGAACGGTCTGGCACAAGGGAAAAGGTGTTCCCGGGAATGACGTCGGCGTTGAGGGCGACTACTACCTCGACGAAGCGACCGGGGACGTCTACTGCAAGTCCGCGACGGGATGGGGAAACGTCGTCCTGAACCTGAAAGGGACCGACGGTATCACGCCCGAGATCAAAGGCGGCTACTGGTGGATCGGCGATAAAAATACGGGAGTCCGCGCCGAAGCGGTCCTTGCGCCCGAGATCAAACCGGACGGATATTGGTACTTCGACGGTGTCAAGTCCGACTATAAGGCGTTCCCGACGATGACGTCGGGTACCGAAGCGCCCGATAACAAGAACGGCGCCCTCGGCGATTTCTATGTACAGAAAGCCGCGGACGGCACGGTGACGTTCTATCAGAAGGTCAAAGACGCGTCGACGGGGAACATAGAATGGAAATCCGTTGTCACCGTCGAACCGTCTGTCGCGACCGACGTGAACGGTGCGAAATGGTTCGTCGGTACGACGGCGCCCACGGCAGACAATCCCGCGGGGGCGAAAGTCGGTGATTTCTATCTCGATACATCCAAGAATAACATCTATCTGATGACCGCATCCGGTTGGGGCAGCCCGATCGGAAACCTTCACGATGCTCCCGTCACCCAGCCCGACACGGTGCTTTACGGTACGGTCGCTCCCGACGCTGTCACCGAGGACGGGAATCCCGAGCTTTACCAAGCTCTGAGGGATGCCAAGATCGGCGACTACTATTTCAATAATGCGACGGGCGAGGTCTATCAGAAAGTTGCCAACAACGGCGATAAGGATGACTGGAAGGATGCAGGCTTCTCCATCAAGGGTGAAGACGGCAACAAGTGGTATCACGGCTCGGGCGAACCCACGGCGGAAAATCCTGCCCTGAAGGATGTCGTTCCCAATGCGGGCGATATCTATTTCGACGAGGATGCCCATCTTCTCTATACCTATGGTGCAGAAGGCTGGGGCAAAGGCGTTCCTTTTGGCACGCCCGGCGGACAGGCGCAGCAGTGGCACCACGGCACGGGCGAACCCACGGCCGTGAAGGATTCCAACAACGGCGACTTCTATATTGATCAAACGTCAGGCGAGCTCTATCAGCGCAATGACGCGGCCGACGGTAGCGAGCATTGGGACGATCTCGGGATCAAGATCCAAGGGACCGCGGGTACCCCCGGTAACAAGTGGTATCACGGCACGCTCGCACCTACGGATGAGAATAATGGTGCCCTGAAAGATGTCGTTCTGAATGAGGGCGATATCTATTACGATACGGACGATCACCTTCTCTTTACCTATGGCAACGACGGTTGGGACAGCGGCATCTCCTTCGGCGCGCAGGGGACTCCCGGTACGCATTGGTATCACGGCGAGAGCAAACCCTCGGCAGAAGATCCTGCGGGAGCCCAAAACGGCGATTACTATTTCGACAGCTCCTCTAACATTATATATATAAAGGAAGCGGGCGATTGGACGGAACTCGTGGATCTCACGCCCGCCGCACCTGCCGAGCCCGACATCAGAGACGGCATTTGGTGGATCGGCGACAGGAACACCGGTATCCCCGCAACCGGCGAGAAGGGCGAAGACGGCAAGACGCCTTACATCGGCGAGGGTAACCATTGGTACATCGACGGGAATGACCTTGGTCCCGCAGTCGGCGAAAAAGGCGAGCCGGGCGACACGCCTTTCATCAATGATGACGGCTACTGGCAGATTGGCGAAAACGTCACGGAATTCAAGGCAGAAGGCGTAGACGGCAAGAACGGTACCGTCTGGCATTCCGGCGAAGGCAAGCCCGTCATGCAGGCAACCGAAAACGCTGATGAGTTCTATACATACAACGTCAACGAAGGCGACTTCTATCTCGACGTCAAGACGGGCAAAGTGTACGTATTGGAAAGCGACTTAGAAAGCGAAGGCACGCTCGCATGGCGCGAGATCGCTACCTTGCGCGACACGCTCCAGAACGTTCACGGCGCATGGTATCTCAACGGCAGGCCTACGGGTCTCTATGTCAGCACATGGCGCACGGGCGAGGGCGATCCCAATGACGCCGCCGAACCCCTCATGGGCAATTATGGCGACCTTTACCTCGATACGTTGACGGGCGACGTTTACGTCAGCAACGCGGCGCTCGGCGAAGAGTCCGAAGCTTGGACGAAGAAGCTCAACATCAAGGGCGAACGCGGCAACTATCTGCACAGCGGCAAGGGCAAACCCGTCCCGTATGGGGAACAGGCGATCCCGGACGAACAGGTCCCCGTCGCAAATGCGAAGCCCGGCGACATGTATCTCGACACGAACACAGGCGACATCTACCAGTTGCAGGAAAATGCGTGGGTGCTTCTCTTCAAGACGAAGGGCGACAAGGGCGACCGCGGCAGCAAGTGGTTCAACGGCACAGAGGATCCTCGCGGCACGATCATCGAAGGCGCAGTTGTCGGCGACTACTACTTCGAAACGAAGCACGGCTACATCTATTACCTCAGGGAAGTTACGAAAGACGCCGAAGAGAACGTCATCGGTCAGACATGGGCTCTTGTCAACGAGGACGATCCTCTTGCGGGCACCAAGTGGCTCAGCGGCAATGTCGATCCCGACAAGGCCGACGGAGATCTCAAGACGCTTCTCGACGGCGCGAACGATTGGGACGTCTACTTCAACACCGCCGATAAGACGATCTGGCAGTTGACGCCTACGGGTCCCGAAACGAGCGAATGGCAACTTCTCGGTCATCTCACCAACGAGACCGACCGCGGCACCGTTTGGTACTACGGCACCTACGATCCTACCGTTAAAAACGATCAGGACGGCTTCGAAAAGGCGACGGAAGGCCACATCTTCGGCGACTTCTATCTCCAGACCTACTATCCGTTCAGCGGCTACACGGGCTTCAGGATCTACATCTTCGAAGACGACGGTCACCTCGGCAAGTGGAACATGCACGTCGATATGCGTTCCGAAGTCAAGGAGGGCGAATTCAAGTATGAGATCCCGAACTACGACGCACTCCGCGCCTTCCGCGACAGCGTCAACGGCGCCTTTGAAGGAAAGCAAGCGAACTCGTATAAAGATAGCAATACGGGCAAACAGACGACAGTCACGCTCACGGGTCAGGTCACGATCCCCGAGGATGAAAAATTCGGCATGATCGGTGAAGAAGATACTACGCCTTTCAGCGGTATCTTCGACGGCGGCACAGAAGGCCTCTTCATCGAAGGCCAAGGCCTCGAAGGCCCGCTCTTCGGGTACCTCGACGGCGCAACGATCAAGAATCTCCATGTCAAGGCGAAGCTCGACGAGCTTACCCTCGCGACGTTCGCCCTTGGCGACAAGACTTCTCTCCTCACGAATACCTATGGTATCGCGAAGTCGGCGAAAGACACCAAGTTCGAAAACGTCACGCTCGAACTTACGAACGCGAACGGTACCGTCCTCGTCAAGTGGGACGGAAGCGGCAACGTTTCCGTCACCGTGACGGGCAACAAGCCCGCGTCCACGGCTGAGGGTCATCGTATGCGCGCTACGGGCAGTGCAGACGATTATCTGCTCGTCATCCGCGGCGAAATGCTCGAACTCGGCGATGCAAAATTCACGTTTGATCACGTCAAGTTCGAGGACAGCTTCGGCCAGCACTCCTACATCGACGTGACGAACGCCAAGTCCTTGACGCTCAATGACTGCTATGCAGACGTTGACCCGATCGAGGCTTGCGATCGTAATCCCGACGGCACCGTTAAAACATGGGCAGACAACGGTCTCTCCGGTAAGGTTGCAAAAGGCAGAACGGGCAATGCGGCGTTCATCGTCTCCCGCAGCAGCAGCGAGCGCACAGCGGCTCTCGAGCTCACGATCAAAGACAGCACGATCCTTGCCGCACGGTCCGCTGCCAATACCGACGCCATCCTCAACACCGGCAAGCAGGATCCCGATCCGTACAGCATGGCGGTCCTCATCAATGTCGATGTCTCTACGGCGACGGTCACGGGCAACATCTTCGGCGCAAATAGCGACGGCGAGCGCTACTTGGGTTCGGTCGTCGAGTTCAAATCCATGGCAGACGGCGCCAACCTCACGATTTCGGGCAACAAAGTCTATGGCGGAAACGGCGCTACGGCATTCGCCCTCAGTGACGCTAAAGGTGAAGACGCTTACGCGGCGATCTTCGGTGAGAACACCGTAGACGCATCGAACGGCACCTTCCTCGCTGTCACGGGCAAAGGTCATGCACAGGTCTATCTCCTCGGTGAGCTTGCCGATGACAACTACGTTAACAGTAACACCATCGGTAGCGGCAAGACCTACAGTACCAACCTCTACAGGGCTGTTAAGACGGAAAGCGACGAGAGCTTCGACTTCATCGCCTTCGCGGCGGATAAGGTCGAAACTGAAGGACACCTGTTCGAGATGTTCAGGGGCAAGGTCTATCTCGGCACCAACTTCGGCGCAGAACATACACAGTTCACGCCTGAAGATTTGGAAAAGAAAGTCACGCCTGAAGGCGTCACGTCCAAAGAATTCGAATACGGACACGACATTTGGATCATCGACCTTGCGTTCGAGGATCCCGAAGGTTTCGTCCAGCACATCGCGGACTACACCGATCACTACTACGTCAACAACGCCGCAGGTCTCGGCTCCTTCCGCGACATGGTCAACGGCATCGGTTCGTACGCCGAAAAGACGCCGAATAGCTTCTCGACGAAGACAATCGTCACCACAAAGGATATCGACCTTGCGGAAGCGAAGATCACCAACTGGACGCCTATCGGTATTGATAGCAAGCCGTTCAGCGGCACCTTCACGACGAAGTTCGGCGAGACGCAGTATGCGATTAAGAACCTGAGCATTGATTCCTCTGTAGAAGGTTATACATATCTTGAAGAGGGTAAGACGCGTCTCGGCCTCTTCGGTTATACCAACGGCGCAACCTTGACTTATATCAAGATTTCCGGCGTCACGATCGTCGCAACGAACGGACTCGCCGGTAATGACACAGTCGGTGCACTTGTCGGTCTTGCGTACAGCGGAAATACGATCAACAACATTACCGTTGACGGTCTGATCTCCATTACGGGCGACTTCAGCAGAACGGGCGGCGTCATCGGTCAGACCTATGGCAACTTCTCCGATATTACCGTCAATGCGGACGCGGGCAGTATTGTTTGGATGACGAGCGGATCGCAAGCGGATTATGTCGGTGGTATCCTTGGTCATGCAGGTGACGCAGGAAACTACACCCACCTCACCGTGAATAATTTGAAGGTTTTCGGTGGCGACAATGTTGGCGGTATCGCGGGTGTCCTTCAAAGTGGCACTACAGTTGATGACGCTACGCTTACCGATGTACATCTTCTGCAAGCCGCTTTCGAAACGGGGAACAATACATCGGGCTCCGCGTTGCAGATTGGTGCTGTCAGCGGTTCTGTTACAGCGGGCAATATCACGATTAAGAATGTGACCTTCACGGGCGCACTCGAACGTGGCGGCCACAAGTTTGGATCCGTAGCTATTCCCAAGACCGTATTGAATGGCGGTTATTCGGGAGGCATTCATGATGCCACGGCTAATCCCGGAACTGTTAATTACAGCGAGAACAACAATATCTATGCTTTGATCGATACCGATCTCTACTACCGCAACGGCGACTATGAGATCATGTCGGTCCATGGCTTGCAACGCTTTACGGAGATCGTTGCGAAGAGTGCAGGACAATACTACAGGGATACTGTGGAAGGCCATAAGGCGACACTGCTCATGGAAGAGGATGTTGTTGATCTTTCTGCCCTCAAAGTGAACGGCGAGTGGCTCAAAGATGAAGCTCCCGAAGGCTGGACTGGATCTTGGACTGGTCGTCCCTATATCCTTCTCCAGATCGGTGCCGAGGGCAGGCCTTTCATGGGTACCTTCGACGGTAACGGCAAGAAGATTACCGGCCTTACCGCGGCGCTCTTCGGCAATACCGACGGGGCGACGGTCAAGAACCTCGTCCTCGACGGCGTCGCGATCGACAGCGAGACGGCGAACGTCGGCGGTCTCATCAATGAGGCAACGGGTACCACGCTCGACAAGATCACGGTGATCGGTTCCGTCAGCGGTACATACAACGTCGGCGGTCTCATCGGTGAAGCGCACGGCGCAACCACGATCTCGAACGCACTCGTCAAGGCGACCGTCACCAAGACGGATATGGCGGACGCGGCGCATGCACGTTCCATCGGTGTCCTCGTCGGTGCGGCGGAAGGTACGGTCACGCTCAGTGATGTATATACGAGCGAGTTCTATCAAGTTCCCGTCACCGTTATTGATAACCAATACACGGACGGCAACCTCAACTACCTTGTCTACAACTACGGCCTCGTCGGTTCCGCACTCAGCGGCGTAGCAACCGACGAATGGGCAACCGACAAGGGTGTCCTTCCTGCGGCAGCAATCGAATTTGATGATACGATTGCCCCGCCGCGCAGCACAGGTTCTATCAACGCACGCATTACGGCGACCGACCTCTATCTTACGGCAACCTATGCGAAGGATGGCACCGCAAGCGTGTATGTCAACGTGCAGAGCGCTCAGGGCCTTGCAAGCATTGCAGAGCTCGTCAACCACGGCATCACCTTCGCGGGCGAAACCGTCATGGTCGGCGGCAATATCAGCATGGGAAGCTATGCCGAAAACGGCGTCTCCAAGTGGGTCGGCATCGGTAACGCTGAGCACGCATTCGAAGGCACCTTCAACGGTCTCGACAAGCAGATCTCTCATCTCTACGGGCCTCTGTTCGGCAACCTCGCAGGTACCGTTCAGAACCTCACCCTCGGCGACCTCAACATCAACAAGCTCGCGGGCGATACAGCCGCCACGAAGGGTACGGTCGCGAAGGCCGTCTCGGGCAGCGCGACAATCGACAACGTCACCGTCATCGCATGGGTGCAGGACGTGAACAAAGCAGGCGCCGTGAACCCGAGCGACGTTGCGGCGGCTCCGTTCGGCCTCTACGAAGAGGGCAGCGCGACGGTCGTATCTTCCGAGATCACGATCAACTTCGTGGCTCAGAACATCGTCTTCAACGCGAAGATCGACGGGAAGTCCAACTCCATCGTCACCTACACGGGCGACACGCTCGGCGCAGACGAAACCGCTTCGACGCACGAGTACAAGGCCATCGTCAAGGACGAGATCTTCCGTCTCGGTGGCTTCAACCACAGCGTATGGTCGACCACGCCTACGGTCTCCTTCACCTTCAATGGCATTAAGTTTGTCGGTGATTGCACGATTGTTTTGAGTAGCGGTCCCGAGGGGAAAGAACCCAATGTGAATGCATTCACGATGACGAACTGCTATGCCGATGTCGCTCCGACAGCACAGCCGAGCCGCCTTCCCACATTTATTCTCGGAGATTCGACCAATGCGGGCGGACCTATGTACACGGTATTCCGTTTCACCAACAACGTGGTTCTTGCGGATTCGGGTTCTGCTACGAGCAACTTTAAGGAGTATGGTGAAGCTATCTTCTCGTGGTCGCCTTTCGCGGACGGTTCTGTCATCAGCGGCAATGTGTTTGGCTCCGCAGAAAGACCGTTCCACAACGCGATCATCAAGGTTCTTGGTTTCGAAGAGAACATGTCGATGACCATTGAGGACAACACGTTCTTTGCCGATGGTGCACATAAGTGGGATCGCCTTGCGGCAATCGACCTTGCGCCTTCTCAGTCTACGGCGTTTGAGGTTTGGGTCAAGAACAACACCCTCAATATCTATTCCGCAGATGGTGTGGAATCCAATTACACGATAGTAGCTGCTGAAACAAACTACGGCAAACCGAGAAATGCTCGCGTTTTCATCACGAGTGACAATGAAGTCTATGAAAATAGTGAGAAAGTCAAGATCGACTTTGACTTCATCACAAGGGGCACTGACAATATCGTCTACGGTTGCTTCGACTTCGTCGGCTACAACGTCGTTCTCGATGACAAAGGCATGATCACGAGCGGCGACTTCATCTTCGGGAATGACAGTGACAGATTTGCGACCACGCATGACGCCGACTTGGCGAAAGCGCTCGCAAGCTACGTTGCAGACAAAACCTGCTACAAGGATATCCACATCGTCATCGGCGAGCAGTTCGGCCGCAGACTCAGCGATCTTCTTGACGACAACTACAATACCTATTACAACTTCTCGCTTGTCGGCCTCAACTCGTTCGCGTCCCTCGTGAACGTCGCAGGTTGGACGGGCGAAGGCAAGACCGTCAAGCTCGCAGATGAGTTGAACAAAGACCACGTCCTCGACCTCAGCTCTTACACGAGCTGGACGCCGATCGGCACCGCTGAGCACGCCTTCAAGGGAACCTTCGACGGCAGCTACGGCGACGGCAACTGGACGATCACGAACCTCAGCTACAGCGGCGAACCCGACGCATTCGGCTTCTTCGGCTATACCGACAGCGCAACCGTCGAGAATCTTGTGATCGAGACGGTCGATGTCAAAGTCACAGGTGAAACGAATTCCAAGGTCGGTGCACTCGTCGGTAACGCGGCGAACACTACACTTAAGGAAATCCGCGTCTCCGGCATCAACATCAGTGGCAACGCACAGCACGCAGGTGCGATCGTCGGCCACGGCGAAGAGGTCAACCTCAACAACATCACCGTTCTCGCTTCGGATATTTCCGTAGAGCAGAACACGGTGGGCGCGGTCATCGGCTACGCGAAGAACGCAACGCTCAACGGCGTCTACATCGGTTGTGAAGGTGCGATCGAAGCTGCCGATCTTGACAATGCGGACGTTCACATCAGCGGCGCCAACACGGTCGGCGGCGTCGTCGGTATCGCACTTGACGGCGGAACGTTCGAAAACATCTATCTTGGAAGTTCCGTCATCGTCAAGGCAAGCGCGATCAACAGCGATCAGCGTGCACACCTCATCGGTGCGATCATCGGTGCAGTCCAGAATGATGGCAACAGCGAGAAGTTCAATGTCACCAATGCGAACTTCTACGGCAAGCTTGTCAGGGATACGGTTGCGGACTTCACAATGACGCCTACATTCGCGCACTACGGCCTCGTCGGTTGCGACAATGCTGCCACCGACGGTGCGGAGAGCAAGAACGTCGTCATCAGCAAGTCTATTCTCCACTCCGCGATCACCGAAGGCTTCACGCAAAACACCGTTTGGGAAGAAGCGAAGGCTGATTCCGAGTATCAGGTCACCTCGCTTGAAGGCTTCAAGTATTTCCGCGACCAAGTCAACGCGGGTAACCCTTACAAGGGCGAAAAGATCCACCTTATGGAGGATCTCGATCTCGGGGGTAAAGTTGATACAACAACCGGCTCGACGGGCGACCTTTGGACGCCTATCGGTGTGGCGGATCAAGCCTTCCAAGGCACCTTCGACGGTACTAAGGAAGACGGCACTCCCGCTGTGATCTCCAATATCTATGTCGACCGTCATACCAAGACTCACAATGATTACAGCGAGGTTTGCTCGAACGAGTCCTATGCGGGTCTCTTCGGTGCGGCAGGCGGCAACGCGAAGTTCATGAACTTCACGATCGAGCATGCAGACCTCAGTGCGAAGAGCTACGTCGGCGCGGTCGTCGGCAGCGGCTTCACCTCGTCCTTCTCGAACATCACCGTGAAAGACGTCAAGATCTACACGCACCACTATGCGGGCGGTCTTACGGGTTATGCTTACGGCACGTTCGAAAACAACAACGTTAATGGCCTCACGATCGATGTCGTTCCCGAAGCGAGATACGACGATGAGAATACCTCTCAGTTCTGGCGTCTCGACAACGGCGACAAGGCGGGCGGTCTCGTCGGTCTCCTTGGTGAAGGTCCCGAAACTCTCACGAACAACACGGTCGAAAATGCAAAGATCAGCGCATACCGTGATCTCGGCGTTCTCGCAGGTTGCTACGTGAGCGAAGGTACTGCCCTTACGCTGGAAGGCAACACAGTCAAGAATTCCGACCTCTACGTCGTCAGAGACTATAAGTCCGCCGACGGCAAGGTTATGGAATACACAAGGGATAAAAGAGATCCCAACGTCTCCTATGTACCCGATGTGAATGTGGGTGAAGTGATCGGTCGCTTCGGCGGTACGCAGGAAGAACTTGCGGCCAAGACGACGATTGAGAATGTTGTCATTCACTGGGAGCATGCGAACCAAGGCGAGTTCTTCCTTCAGAACAACGCATGGCACATCATGTCGAAAGAAGGCCTCGAAACCTTCCGTACCCTCGTGAATGACGGAACCACAGAATACAACGGTCATGAATTCAAAGAAGGCTTCGAGGGTGAAACCGTCTATCTTGAAGAAAGTATCGACCTCAGTGCATCGGCAGTCATAGAACCCGCTTCTCGTCGCGCTCTCGCGACGAGGGCGATCGACGGGGCCGAGGAATGGACCCCCATCGGAACGAGCGAACACCCCTTCAGAGGTGTGTTTGACGGGCAGAAACACACTGTTTCGGACCTCATCATCAAATCCGCAGATCACGGCTATCTCGGCTTCTTCGGGTATGTCCATAACGACATCTCTAAGCCCGCAGCAGGCATCAAGAACCTCACGATCGACGGCGTTGATATCGAGGTCAAAAATGTGGATCGCGTCGCCGCACTCGCAGGCTCGCTTGACAACGGTGGCGATTCGAATGCCCTTGTGATCTCTAACATTACGATCACTGGCTCCGTGAAGATCATCACGGAGGGTGACTTTGTCGGCAGTATTGCGGGCCACATGACGAATGCCCATCTCAGCAACATCACTGTCAATGCGACGGGCGAGAATACTTTGAAGTCCACAGGCAAGAATCAATGGGGCGCGCAGGTCGGCGGTCTCGTAGGCCATGCGGGTCAAATCAAGGCCGACGGACTTACTTCCAACCTCAATGTCGAAGGTGAATGGGCAGGCGGCCTCTTCGGCCTCCTCGAATATACCTCGACTGTCACGGATGCGAACGTTACGGCGAACGTCACAGGTACCACCGAATATGTCGGCGGGCTTGTCGGCGCACATCAGTTCAACGAGATCGTCATCACCGACAGCTCCTATAAGGGCAATCTTACTTCCGGTGCGTCCGATGTGACTTCTGACGCATTCTTCGGCAAGGCAAGCGATCCGAGCGGCACCATCACGGTTGAGGACTCCACTTCCGAACTTCTCAACATCGATAAGGCGTCCGAGCTTACAGGGAAAGAGGGGATCCTCTACGGCGCAGTTGCAGACAGCACCGGCGAAGTTACCAAGGGTTACCTCATCAGCTCTGCGGCGGGTCTCAAAGCGTTTGCGGAACTCGTCAACGGCGGAAAGACCTTTGAGGGCGAGCACGTATTCCTGACGGCGGAGAAGATTGACCTCGCGGATCTTGAAGGAGACTGGACGCCCATCGGTAATGTCGGGGCCCGCTTCATGGGCACCTTCGACGGGTTGGGTCACTCGATCTCCAACATCCACGTCTCGGGCACCAAGTACGTCGGTCTCTTCGGCGTGGTCGGCGATATCGACAAGCCCGATATCACTCCCGCGATCAAGAACCTCAAGATCGGCGGCACCAACACTGTCACGATCACCGATGCTGCATGGGCCGATAAGTTGGGCTACCGTAACGACAGCGGTCTCCTCGTCGGCTATGCCGCAAAGACGACCTTCGCGAACATCACGTACGACGCAAACGCGTCCGTCACGGTTACAGCCGAAACTTACACTCTTGTCGGTGATGAATATCAGCCCTTTGTCGGTTGCGGCTCTGCGATCGGCGGTCTCGTCGGCGCGTCCCAGACCTGTACCTACAACAATATCAACCTCAACTGTGCAGTCACGGTTACTGCGGAGAGCGGCGTTGATGTCGGCGGTCTCATCGGCCTCTCCATGCACGACACTTTGACGGGCGTTAAGATTTCGTCCTGCACGGTACAGGCAAACTTTGAAGTTGGCGGCGTCATCGGGAAAGCATACGGCAATGTTTCTCTGACAAATGTTCAGGTAGAGCAAGGCAGCGTTTGGCTTCACTATAACTGGCTGTATCTTGACAAAGAAGGTCGACAGATTACCTCTCAGGAGAGCTATTTCAAGACGATCGGCGGTCTCGTCGGCGTTGCATATGACGCAGATAACTCGACGCTTTCCGTCGATGGTTGCAGCTTCAATGGCACACTGATCAGAAAAAATACCGCGCTCCAGATGAACGAACTCGGGACGCCCGATCTCGTAAATTACGGGCTTGTCGGCACAGCGGACTACAATGGCACCGCCGTGAAGACGGTATCGATCAAATCGACGAATATCGTTGTTGAGAGTTGGACTTACCATTACGATGGCGTCTACTATTATAGCCCCGCGCCTGATTACAGCTTGCAAGGCGGGTACAACTCCGAAGGCGCGTTTGAGGTCGGATCCCTCAGCGTTTCCTCCGCGGAAGGCCTTCGCTACTTTGCGAGCCTCGTCAACGGCGGCCACGACTTTGCAGGTGAAATCGTCACCCTCGAAAATGATGTTGATCTGGGGGGGGTGAGCTGGACACCTATCGGGAGTAAAGATCATCCCTTCAACGGCATCTTTGAAGGCAACAAAAATACAGTTTCCGGCCTTGCCGTCGATGCTCCCGAAAGCGATTATGTAGGTCTCTTCGGGCAAATCGGACAGTACGGAACACCGAATAACGGAACCATTCAGAACCTCACGATCAACGGCGCAACGGTTGTCGGCAACGATTACGTGGGCGTTGTTGCGGGTGAAGTGCGCGGCACGGTTTCCAACGTGACTGTGAAAGGGCACATCTCGGTTGAAGGCAAGAAGTTTGTCGGCGGTGTCGTCGGTCATGCCTATGCGGGTTTTGAAAAGGTCGAAGTTAGCGGTGACGAAACATCTTCTGTCAGCGGTGAAACCACGGTTGGCGGTATCGTCGGCGTTTCCGGCGAAGGAAGCTATACCTTTACTTGCTCGGTTGCCAGCGTGTCGCTGAAAGGCGCGATCGTAGGCGGCATTGCGGGTCAAGCACAATTAGGCAACAGCTTTGTCGGTTGCGAAGTTGAGGCATCGCTGGAAGTCGCAGAACGTCTTTCCGGCACAGTGGGTGGCATTGTTGGTAGCGCCTACGGAGCTGTCACCGTTTCCGGTTGCAACTACGTAGGATCGATCGTTGCTACGAACGGCAAGCTTAAACCGACGAATCTTTCGCATGAAGGTCTCGGCACGGGTGATTACGCAAGCATTACGGATACGACTGTCGCCGTTATCCTTATGGACGGTTACAAGCGGGTCGCTTCCTCGTGGGAAAATGTCAACAAGGCAACGATTGAGACCTACATCTCCACCGCAGAAGCGCTTGCTTATATGGCAGAGCTTGTGAACGATCAGTACATGTCGCTCAGCTTCGCAAACGAAACTGTTTACCTCGAGAAAGGTTTCTCTCTCAGCGAGGCTTGGACCCCGATCGGCACTTCCGCGAATCCCTTCAGGGGACACTTTGACGGCAAGGGCAACACGATCAGCAACCTCCAAGTTACAGGTACGTATGCAGGTCTCTTCGGGTATGTGGCAGGCCATGCTGCGAGCATCGAAAACCTCACCGTGAGCGGCGCAACACTTACGGAAGTCATCGAGAATAACGAGGCGTATGCAGGTGCGGTCGTTGCGAAGTTCCAGATAAGCACCGATCAAGAGGCCAAGTTGAGCAATCTTCACGTTGTAGACGTTCATATCACAGCGTATCGCTATGCGGGCGGTATCGTCGGTCAGAGCTACGTCGCAATCACCAATTGCTCCGCGAAGAACGTTACAATCGACGCAAAACCGAATCAGACCGGAGACACATACGACAACGGCGATAAAGTCGGCGGCATTGCCGGTTGGTTTGTCGATGACACGTCAAGAGAACTCAAGAACAACCGTGCCGAGAACATCACTCTCACGGCATATCGCGACGTCGGCGGTATCGCGGGCTACGCGGGTAAGGCGATTGTGGACGGCAACTTCGTCAAGGGCGTGAAAATCACCGTCGATCAGATTACCAATAACTATGGCGACGACAAGGAAACCAATGCCGGCTATCTCTACGGCCGTATCAATAATGTAGCGGATTGGCCCAAGTATGTGGGAACCGTTGAGCAGGGCGACGGAGTTGAGTACTCGCTCACCTACAACATCAAGGGGAGCACGGCGCTCCAGTCCGCACTCAATGAGGCGAGCGAATACGGCTCCACAACCATCAATCTCGCCGAAGGCACCTACGAAGGCACGAATAATGCGAAATTCGGAGAGAAAACCATTACAGGCTTCTCCATTTTCGCAGATGTCCGTACGGCAAGTTTGAGCAAAGATCAGTACGGCAACGACAAAGTATACTCCCGTAACATCAAGAATCTTACCATCCAAGCAATGGACAACGCCGAAGTGACGTTTACGACTGCCATTGTAATGCACGATGGCCTCGATGCCGATGCAGACACTCATCATACGAGACTGGTGAGCGTAGACGGCGTCACCGTAAAGGGGATTAAATTCGACAATGCTTCGACCCCGATCTTCTTCATCAACGGCTATTCCGGAAGCAAGTGGAGCAATATTACGATTGAAAACAATACCTTCACTTGGGATGAGGCAAAGACCGCGCTGAATACCGATCAAATCGGCGTCCAGATGTACAGCGAGAACTTCGATGTGTTCAAGCAGGGAAGCGAGTATCGTATCTTCAACGTGAAGGTCCTCAACAACACCTTCACGAACGCGGAACGCCCGACGTACAACTGCAACATCAGCGGATTCGAGTTTTCCGGCAACACGGTCAACGGCTACTACTTCTATGCGGTCAGCGTGAACGGCACAGCCATTGGCGGTGATGTTGTGGTCGATGGCAATACCTTCTACGATCCCGACAATACGACGGCGGACAACGAAGGCTTGATTCGTGGTAGCATCCTCGACGGTAGCTTGACGTTCACAAACAACAAGCTCTACGGCATCACCGCGAATAAGGACGCTGCTAACGGCAAACAGATCCTCATCAGCCTTCAAGAAGGCGTGAACGGGAAAATTTATGCCTCGGGCAACAAGTGGTTCGCGGCAAATACCCCCGAAGAAGCAGGGGATGCGTCCGGATATTCGATCGTTGAAATGAATGAAACGCTCGATACTGCCAAAGACAGCATGTTGTTCCGATTCTACCTTGAACTTGACGAAGTTGAGGCAAAGGCATTGAAGACTCTCAGCGCCGACATGAGCACCCACTCCGATTACTTCGAGGGGTTCACAACAATCACCATTGTCGTTAACGGCGAAGTCGACCTCGGCACCGAGATCGTGACGATCAACTTCGGCGGCAGCATCAACTTCGTTGGCGAGAGTGAGGAAATCTCCATCATCAACGGCATGCTTTCGATTTCGGCGGGGGGGGTGACAATTTCTAACGTCACTTTCCGTGCGGAAACCGGCACGACCGAGGGCAACATCATCCTCAAAGTTACGGCTCCCACTCTTGACATGACGAATTGCACCGTCGAGCGCACGACGGGCGACGCGATCGCTTATGGCTACATTCTCGTGGCAACCGGCGACGCAACGCTCACCAACTGCACGTTTATCGCTCCCGTAAAGGGCTCGGCAGATGAGATTCATAGCGTGTCCCCGAGCGTGATGGAAGTCAAAGGACAGCTCACCATGGACGGTGGCACAATTTCCACCAACGGCTATGGCTTGTTCTCTCAGCATGTCACGGATGCAACGCTTACAGGTGTGACCTTCTGTGGGCTTGAGAGAGATTACGACGGCGTCACTGTTAAGTCGCTCTACATGGCCATCAACAGCATAAAGATCAATGATATCACATTCAGCAATTGCACGATCAAGGATTGCAGGGATTGGGGTATGCTCCTCGGAGGAACGACAGTCACCGTTGAGGGTTGTACTTTCGAAAATAGCAACGCAGATTGCGGCATTGTCTTCTATTCTCCGATCGCAAACGCAACGATCAAGGGCAATACCTTTAATCTCCAGAGCGGGATGGATACGATCCGCTTCGGCAAGAACTCCGTTTTGGCAAACACTGTTCTCAACATCAAGAACAACACCGTCAACGGCGGCAATGAAGCCGTGAAGTTCCAAGTCGCGGCGGGCGAAACCGACCTTGCAAATGTGCTTGCTTGCCTCAACGAGGCCACGATTGACGCAGATGTTACCGTTCAGCTTTACGAGGGAACCTATTCTCCCACGGCGGATAATCAGTTCAGACTTGAAGCGAACAATGTGCACCTTGTCGGCGCAGCCGCTGTGGAAGGCGAGTACAAGACGGTCATCGACGCGTTGGCCTATGAATGCAGCGGGCAGGCAGGCTTCGAGATCAGCGGCGACAACTGCTCCGTTGAGAACATCAAGTTTGTGACGAGCTCGGCGAATGGCAATGTTGCGGCGCTCAAGGTCACCGACCTCGACACCGAGACGGCGATCGTCAACGGTTTCAGCATCACTGACTGCGAAGTCGTCGGCAAAGCGGGTCATGCGCTCAATCTCCACGGGGTCGACAATGTCACGGTCGACGGCGTGAAGATCGGCGAACACGGCAAGTGCGGTATCTCGATCGCGAAGGCGACGAAGGTTCTCATCAAGAACACGACGTTCACCGACAGCGAATGCTGGGCAGACATCGGCTTCATGTACAAGACGGGCAATGCGTACATCACGCCTTGCAAAGTGACGGTCGATTTCTCGACTTGCACATTTGCGAAGAATGGCATTTACAGCGAGCGTCCCGCATCTGCGGACGGCGGCGTTGACCGCATCTACGACGGCGCAGCGATCGAGGGTGCAACCGAGATCACCGCTGAGAGCGGCGCACCCGCGGGCTGGACATTTGCCAACACCGCTTCGGGATGGGCAATGGGCAAGGTAGAAGCGTAACTTCATGAATACACGTCCCTTGCAGATGTAACGAAAAAACCGACTTGATTTCAAGTCGGTTTTTTTCGTTACTTACGGGGCAGCCGAGGAAACCCCTCAGTCACCTGCGGTGACAGCTCCCCTAAAAGGGGAGCCAAGGGGGCGGGCTGTGGGACGGGGGAGCCGAGGGAACCTGCCCCCTTTTCAAGGGGGCGGGTGGCGCGCGAAGCGCGACAGGTGGGGGTTATTTCTAAAATACGTCACCCTGAGCCTGTCGAAGGGTCACCGCATTATAAAATAAGGTGATGGTTCGGCAAGCTACTTCGCGGGCGGTGCCCGCTCGTGCCGCGCTTAGTGCAATAGAATGCGCACGGGGCACCATGACGTAATTGAAAATGACACCCCCTCAGCCGCGCAAGGGCGCGCGACAGCTCCCCCTCGAGGGGGCGCCAAGGGGCGGGGGCACCGAGGGGACCTGCCCGAAGGGACACTCCGCGCGCATGCCCCCTCCTGAGGAGGGGGGTAGGGGGGTGGGCAACGCGTGTCGTTCTTTGTCGTTTGCATGAAATTCTCGAAAACCCCTGCAAATCGCTTTCATTTTTCGGGAAAATATTGTACAATAGACTGGTGAAAAACTGCGCTTCCAAAAAAGCGCTATCGAGGAACAGAAAATGGGATTGATTCGTTATATTAAAAACAGGGACGGGCGCAGGAGCCTCAAAAAGCTCAATGCCACCGCCGACATCGTGGAAAAGCTCGCTCCCAAGTATGCGGCAATGTCGGACAGCGAGCTGCAATCGCAGACGCAGCTCTTCCGTGACCGTCTTGCCAAGGGTGAAACACTGGAAGACATCCTTCCCGACGCGTTTGCCGCGCTCCGTGAGGCGAGCGGGCGTGTGCTCGGAATGCGTCATTTCCACGTCCAGATCATCGGCGGCATCTGCCTTTTCCAAGGGCGTATCGCCGAGATGAAGACGGGCGAAGGGAA
>CANRIY010000006.1 GCA_947630775.1 uncultured Clostridia bacterium
AGCATGGGCTTTAAGATATTCGAAGCGTCGACGTTGTTATCGGCAGTTCCCCCCGCGCCGACGATCATATGGATCTCGTCGATGAAGAGGATGATATTTTTATCGCTCTGGATCGCATCCACGACCATTTTTAACCGCTCTTCGAAGTCGCCGCGGTATTTCGTCCCCGCGAGCAGTCCCGTGAGATTGAGCGAAAAGACGATCTTGCCGCTGAGCAGCTCCGGCACCTCGCCCGAGACGATCGCCTGCGCCAGCCCCTCGACGACGGCGCTCTTGCCGACGCCGGGTTCGCCGATAAGGACGGGATTGTTCTTCGTCCTGCGGGAGAGGATCTGGATGACCTTTTCGATCTCCTTTCTTCTGCCGATCACGGGATCGAGCTTCCCCTCGCGCGCCTTTTTCGTGAGATCGACGCCGTAAGAGAGAAGCCTCGCGTCGATCTCGGGCTCCGCCGCGGGACGGTGATGCGGTGTCTCTAAGGGAACCTCCGTCTCGAGGGGCTGTGACCCGTCTTCCGCGCCGATGAAGGCCTCCGTCTTTTCGATGAGAGCCTTGAGATCGACATGTAGCCGCCGCAAGATCTCCGTCGCCATGCAATCCTCGCGGTTGAGGACGGCAAGGAGCAGATGTTCCGTCCCCGTGACCGCGCCGAAACTTTCGTCCTGCAAGGCAAATTCGCGGGCGAGCGCGAGCATATACTTGGTGCGCGGCGTGAAGTCGTACGGGATCGCAAGATCGTGCTGCAGAACGCGGCGGAAGTGTTCGCGGTACTCCTCGAGCCGCACGCCCGAGGCGGCAAGGAGCCTTCCCGCCGTACTTTCGGGCACGCGGAGCATGCCGTAGATCAGGTGCTCGCTGCCGATGTAATTCGTCTTGTATTCCTTTGCGGCGTTGTCCGCTTCCGAAAGGACCTGCCTGAGATGGTCCGAAAAATTCGAAATATCCAAAATATCTCCTTTTACGCAAACAATCCGGCGCTGCGGATCGCCTTCTTCGCATATTCCGCGCGGTAGACGCTCTGCTCCTGTTCGGAGAGGGGCGCGCCGCTCAGCCGCATGATATTCGCGGGGCGCATGGCGACGATGAGATCGTCGAGCGTGGCGATCGTCTCTTCGGGCGGGTTTTCGCTCTCGAAATATCCGAGCGCGACGCCGAGTTTGATGTCCGCCGCCCGCTTCATGAACTCCTGCATATCGATCATACAGCAATTCGTGAGGACGCCGTAGGCGCGCATGACTCTGTCGCGGAGAGAGACGCCCTCTTCCACCTTCATGCGGTCGCGCTCTTTGAGCTCAAACTCCACCATGATACGGACTGCCTTTTCCACGGCGGAAAGGATCTCCCCCTCCGAGAGCCCGAGCGTCACCTCGTTGGAGATCTGGAAAAGATCCCCCTCTGCGCCGCTCCCTTCCCCCGAAGTCCCGCGTACGGTGAGCCCGAGGCGGTTGAGTTCGGGTGCGATCCCCTTCATGAGCCCCCGCCGCGACACGGCGGGCAGAAAGAGCATGACGGAAGCGCGCATGCCCGTGCCGAGGTTGGTGGGGCAGGCCGTGAGATAGCCGAACGTCTTATCGAAGGCGAACGGGATGGATTCCGAGATCACGTCGTCGATCCCCGTGATCCGCTCGTACGCCTTTTTCAGGTCATATCCCTTCATGAAATACTGGGCGCGGATATGGTCTTCCTCGTTGATCATGACGGAGATGCTCTCGTCGGGGGTGATGAGCGCCGCCGAGATCGCGCTGTGCCGCACGAGGTCGCGGCTGATGAGGTTACGCTCCACGAGATAGGCCGCCCGCTCGTCGGTCAGGGTACCGATGTCATAGAGGTCGAACTCCTCGAGCGTGTTGAGCTCCGCCGCGATGAGACGGACGATCTCGCTCGCCTGTTCCTTGGCGTGCGGGCTCTTCAGGAGCCTATCGGGGAAGGGATAATCGGCAAAGTTCCGCGCGAGGCGGATGCGGGAGGAGACGGCGACGCATTCGTAGGACACGAGCTTTTCGTTCATGATCTGTCCCCCCCGTTAAGTTCTCTGTTGATGGCGTCGAGGCGGAATTTGAGCGCCTTGGCCGCCGTCTCGTCCCCCGCGTCCCTTGCGGTCTTCAACCGTTCGCGCAAGGCTTCCTGTTCATAGGCGAGCGCGCGGACTTCGTCGTACTTCTCCTCCGCACCCTCGCTGGGGGATTTCCCCGCATGGTAGAGCCTGCCCTGAATAAAGCGGACGGTCGGCGCGAGCTCTTCGCGGAAGACACGGTAGCAGTCCGCACAGCCGAGCAGCCCCGTATGGCGGAATTCCTCCATTGTCGCGCCGCAGGTCGGACATGCCCGCCGCTTTTCCCCCTCGACACTGCCGAGAAAGGTCGTAAAAAAGTCGTCCGCGCCCTCGCCGTACAGGCTCTTGTAGCACGCGGGGCAGAGAAAGAGCCGCTTTTCGCCCTCTGCCGTCCTCTTCGCATAGACCTGCGCGGGGTTCTTCCCGCAATTCGAACAGAGCATTTCTCCGCCCCGATCCATCGCTCAAACCTCCTCGAACCTGTATTTTTGCGCTACAAACGGATATTTTTCATGGTCCACTTCGGACAAAAACATGCCGAGCGGACGGATATAGAGGCGCCGCTCCCCGTAGAGCTGGCGGTAGACGACGTACTCCTCCCCCGTCTCGCTGTGAATGGCGACGTCCTCAACATAGTACTCTTTTCCCTTGAAATGGCGATACACGCCGTGGATCTTCAGTTCTCGCATCCTTCCCCCCGTTTACGGCCGATCCGCGCACTTTTCGGGGCGGATCTCCTTGAGATATTCAAAGGCGCCCGCAATGTCGGGCAAATGGTAGGAGCCGTACATACAGCGCACCTCGAGGGAGCCTTCCTTCCCGCGGAAAATGCGCTCGATCTCTTCCCATTTCAGGAAAATGCGGTCCATGCCGTTCTGATCCCGCCAGAAGAGCCCTTCCTCATAAAATTGCAGGACGCTCTTCGCGCGCAAAAAGCTCGCCGTCGCACGGCCGAGAACGAAAATGCCGATGACGGCGAGGATGCTCCCGACCGTCGGCTCCCAAATGATCGCAAGGGGGATCCCCGCAGCGGCGGCAACAAAACCGATCCCGCCGAGAACCAACGCACGGCGGCGCTTCTCGGACATGGGTAGGAGATATTTCGCCTTCAATGTAAATTTCTTCTTATGAGAGGCCTCTTTCTGTTCCCCGAGAAGGGTGAGATTACGCAGAGAAAGCGTTTGCAGGAGCCGCTCCTTCCTGTCCGCCTGCACGAGGATCTTCTCCTCCGCGGGGACGGGATGATTTTTCTTTGCAAGATAGCGTGCGGGCAATTCAATCACGACGCACCACTCCCCCTTTTCGCGGGGGGCACGGCGGGAACAGACCGAAAAAAAGCGCGCCTCGCCGTACGGGATATGTACGGAAAGCGCGTTCTCCCCTTCTCCGTGGAGGATGAGCTCGGTTTCGGTAAACGTTGCAAGCGTCCCCTCTCCCACAAAAAAGCTGTAGGGGGAATCGCAGCGTTCGAGATAGTCGAGCCGTCTGTCGTCGGCGGAATGCAGAAGGTGTGCAAACAGAAAGGCAAGGCAGCCGCCGAGCGCCGATCCGCCCGCAAAACCGCCCGTGAGCGCATAGCAGAGGACGCCCGACATGCCGTTTTTGAACTCAAAGACGATCACGGTGACGATCACGCCGACAAGGCTCAGCACCGCGACCGCCGTAAAGATGTAAAAGAGCACGCTCAAAAAGGTGCACAGCCGTTTGCAGGATGCGGCAACTCTCTGTTGTTGTTCCGCCGATGCGGGTACGGGGATCTCTTTCATCTTAACTCACTCCTTCAGGCGCGCCTTTTTCCGCCATACGAAATAGATGAGCGCCATGATCTGCAACGGCACGCCGACGAGGAAAATAAGCCACATATTGTCGATAATATTGCAGACATAGAGCGTAAGATAGATGCAGGCGAGGGTCGTCCAGATGAGCGTCGAGACGGCGACGACCCGCGTCCACTTCCAGTGCCAAATGCTTGAAAACACGGTGACGACGACCGCACTCGCCGGCACGGCATAGACGAAAGAGAGCCATGCGCCGCTCTGCCATGTCTGCCCCTTCGCGCTCCAGACGACGCCGATGAGCACAAAGCAAGCGACGGCGATGAGCCAGCACACGCCGCAGGAGAGAAGGGTGATAACGAGACGGCGGATCTTCCGCTCGCGCTTGGGAACGACGGGTTTTTCCTTATGTTCCCGCACAAGATCGTCCACCGAGACGTTGAAAAGTTCGGCAAGACGGATGAGAATGCGCACGTCGGGAACGCCGTTCCCCTGTTCCCACTTGGAGACGGATTTGTCCGAGTAGTTGATCTTTTCGGCAAGTTCCATTTGGGTCATGCCGGAAAGCTTCCTGAGCCTCATAATGTTTTTTCCGATGGTGATTGCAAGGACGTCCTGTTCTTCCATGCTTCAAGTATAGCCTAAAATCAAGCAAAAGTCAACGATTCTACTATGGGTAGAGCGGAATTTTACAACTCTACCCGCCTTTTTTGGGAAATAGAGCAAGATTCTCAAACAGTAGGTTGCCAACGGAAAAGAAATGCCTTACAATGGAGCCATCCCAAGGGCGCGGGCGGTCCCAGCCGCCCCGTCACAACTCTCCAATATTTTTATAGGACCCGAGGCTCGCCTCGGGTTTTATAATGTTTGTGATAAGACCCTCGGCGCCCCTTGTACCCCGTTCCTTGGCGCCCCCTTGAGGGGGAAATACCCTTGCAGTCCCACCTCTTGCTTCCCCTCGTAGGGGAAGTACCCGCAGTGCCCCACCTTGCTGCCCCTTGTAGGGGAAGTACCCGCGTAGCGGGGGATAGAGTTTTTTGAAACCCCTCTGTCACTCACTGCGTTCGTGACATCTCCCCTGAAAGGGGCGACAAGGAAGGTGAGACTTATTTTGAATCATTGCCCACCCCCTTAGTCCCCCTCCTTAGGAGGGGGCGGGGCTCGCCCGCACGGAAGAGGCTTCTCGGCGCCCCCTTGAGGGGGAGCTGTCGCGCGCCCTTGCGCGACTGAGGGGGTGTCGTTCTCAATTACTGCGCGAAGCAAAACCACGCTTTTGCGGCAGCGCACCCTATTTGGTACCCTACGGGAACCTTACTGTCGTGTGAAACAGAACGGTGGCGGCCGAATTGCATTTACAAGGCAAAAGCCTTAACCCCTCGCTCGCATTTATTTGCGAGCACGCGCCCCAAGGCGCGGACGAGCAAAGAAATCGAGCGAAACAAAAATCAAAGGGGACGGCGTAACCGTCCCCCCTTCGTCTTTTGCAAAAAAGAATCAAAAATATCTCTTCAGCAGTCCCTTGAAGCCTGCGCCGTGGCGTGCTTCGTCCTTCGCCATCTCGTGCACGGTGTCGTGGATCGCGTCGTAACCGAGTTCCTTCGCACGCTTTGCGAGCATGAGCTTGCCCTCGCAGGCGCCCGCTTCGGCAGCCGCACGGAGTTCAAGATTCTTCTTGGTGGAAGGGGTCACGACTTCGCCCAAGAGCTCTGCAAATTTGCTTGCGTGATCCGCCTCTTCATAGGCGTAACGCTTGTAAGCCTCGGCGATCTCGGGATATCCCTCGCGCTCTGCAACGCGCGCCATCGCAAGGTACATGCCGACTTCGCAGCACTCGCCGTTGAAGTTGGCGCGGAGCCCGTCCATGACTTCCTTGTCCTCGACAACGCCGTCGCCGACATGGTGCTCGCACGCAAACGCCTTCTCTTCGATGGGTTCAAACTTCTTCGCCTTGCAAACGGGACAAACTTCGACGTCGTCCTCTACGATCTCACCGCAAACAGCACATCTTTTCATATCGTTTATCTCCTTAAAATTTGATTTCGTAGGTGTATTATATCATAGCTTCGCGGGAATTACAACGGGAAAAATAAAAATTTCCGAAAAATTCCCGCGGTATGCTCTTACAGATATTTTAAGAGTTCATCAAACCCTTCGATAAACTCCCGCGCACCCGCCGCATAGAGCTGTTCCCTCGTGCGGTACCCCCAGAGCGCGGCAAGCGGGCGCATTCCCGCGTTTTTCGCCGTGAGAAAGTCCGTCTCGCCGTCCCCTAAAAAGAGGGTCTCCGCGGGGCTGACGCGAAGGGTAAGCGCGGCATAGCGGGCGAGCGCGGGGTCGGGCTTTACGGGAAAATCACCGCTGTCCCCCGCGACGAAATCAAACGTCCCCGTGCCGAAAAATTTTTCGGCGACCCGCACCGTCGCCTCATGCGGCTTGTTGGTGATCACGGCAACTTTCACGCCGCGGCCCTTCAATTCCGCAATACACTCGCGTGCGCCGCCGTACACCCGTGTGTGTTCGCCGCTGTTTTCCGCATAGAGCGTGCGGAAGCGGGCGAGGCATTCCTCGAGCGGCGCATCCGAAGGAAGCACCCGCTCCATAAGCGCACGCGCCCCGCTCCCGATCGCGGCACGCGTCTCATCGGGCGATACGGCGGGGCAGGAATACTCCTTCAAAACGGCATTGACGCAGACATGGATATCGGGGAGCGTGTCGAGAAGGGTGCCGTCGAGGTCGAAAAAAACCGCTTTCATCACATTTTCTCCGGGACGCCGATGCCGAGCAGGGTCAGCGCGTTCGTCAGCGTGATGAGCGCCGCACGGGTGAGCGCGAGGCGGAAGGAACGGAGCGCGCCGCTCTCCGCCTGCATGATCTTACAGTCGATATAAAAGCGGTTGAATTTCTGCGCCGTATCCACCGCATAGCGTGCGATATAGCTCGGCTCGTAGTCCTCCGCCGCCGCCTTTACGGTGTTCGGGAACGCGGCGAGCGCCTTGATGAGTTCAAACTCCTGCGCGTTGGGCTCGACGTCCCCCATCGCGGCTTCCGCCCCCGCCGCGGCCGCCTTTTCGAGAACGGACGACGCACGGGCGCATGTGTATTGCACATATACGCTCGTTTCGCCGTCGAAATTGAGCGCTTTATCGTACGAAAAGACAATATCCTTGATTTTATTGTTGTAGAGAGCGCCGAACACGACCGCCCCCACGCCGACCTGTTCGGCGACTTCGTCCTTATTTTCGAGATCGGGGTTCTTTTCCGTGAGGATGTTCTTCGCCTTCTCCACACAGCGGGAGATGACGTCCTCGAGCCAGACGACCTTCCCCTTCCGCGTGGACATTGCCCCGTCCTCCAAAGAGACCATGCCGTAGGCGACGTGCACGAGATCCTTCGCCCAAGGCTCTCCCATGAGCTCGATGACCTTGAAGAGCTGGCTGAAATGCAGATTTTGCTGGTAGGCGACGACATAGAGGCACTTGTCGAAGTCGTACGTCTGTTTGCGGTAGAGCGCCGCGGCGAGATCGCGGGTGCCGTAGAGGGAAGCGCCGTCCGAGCGGAGCACGATGAAGGGCGGCATGTTGTACGGTTCGAGATCGACGACCTGCGCGCCGCGGCTTTCGACGAGCAAGCCCTTTTCTTTGAGCGCTTCGACGGCGGACGGGATCTTGTCGATATAAAAACTTTCGCCGAGGTAGCTGTCGAACTTGATATGCAGACGGTCGTAGATCTTCTCCACATAGGCGAGCGTCAGAGACTTGAACCAGTTGAAGAGCTCGTTCGCCTCCCTGTCCCCGCTCTCGATGAGGCGGAAATTTTCCCGCGCCTCCGCCTCCATCTCCTCGGTCGCCTCGCTATTGAAGCGCACATAGAGCTCGTTGATCGCATGGATCCCGCCCTTTTCGACTTCCTCACGGTTGCCCCACCGCTTATAGGCGGAGATGAGCTTACCGAACTGGGTGCCGTAATCGCCGAGATGATTGATCCCCACGGCACGGTAGCCGAGGAAGTTATAGATGCGGTAGAGCGCGCCGCCGAGCACGGTCGTCGAGAGGTGCCCGATGTGGAAGGGCTTCGCGATATTGACGGAAGAATAATCGATGCAGACGGTTTTTCCGCCACCCATGTCCGAGGACCCATACGCGCTTTTCTCGCTTAAGATCTTCGGAACGATCTCCCCCGTAAGCCCCTTCCGGTTGATTTTGAAGTTGAGATACCCGTTCACGGCGCTGACGGAAGAGATGACATCGTCCGTCTTGAAACCTGCGGCGAGGCTCTCCGCGATGAGGGCGGGAGACTTGTGCAGCACTTTCGCGAACTTGAAGCAGGGCAGCGCATAGTCGCCGAGCGTTGTATCGGGCGGGACGGCGACGGAATCCGCGATCTCATCCTTTGTCACGCCTTCGATGTCGATCCTTTCCGCAATATATGTTTTATGATCCATAAGAAAACTCCTTCTGTCTCGGGTATTTTACCATATTTTTACGGTTTAGGCAACCGAAAGACTTGCCCATTTCCGAGAAAAGTTATATAATACGAGAAGCGGCGTCTGCGCCGCCATAAAGGAGAATGCTATGAAGTTAGGCGTCGTCGGGCTTCCCAACGTCGGCAAGTCCACTCTGTTCAACGCGATCACCCATGCGGGCGCGGAAGCCGCAAATTACCCCTTCTGCACCATCGAACCCAATGTCGGCATCGTTGCCGTTCCCGACGAGCGGCTCGAGAAGCTCGCCGCCCTCTACAACAGTAAAAAAGTGACCCCCGCCATCGTCGAATTCGTGGACATCGCGGGGCTCGTCAAGGGCGCGAGCCGCGGGGAAGGGCTCGGCAATAAATTCCTCTCGCACATCCGCGAGTGCGACGCCATCGTGCATGTCGTGCGCTGTTTCGAGGACGAGAACGTCACCCACGTCGAAAATTCCGTGGATCCCGTCCGCGACATCGAAACGATCAATTTAGAGCTCATTCTTGCCGACCTCGAAGCGGTGCAAAAGCGGCAGGACAGGATCAAAAATGCCGCGCGGGGGGGTGCCGACAAGACAGCCGCCGCGGAATTTGCGTTTTTGGAAAAACTGACGGCGCACCTCGAATCGGAACAGCCCGCGTCCTGCCTTCCCGTCAACGAGGATGAAAAAGTTTTGCTCGACAATCTCTTTTTGCTCTCCGCAAAACCCGTCGTCTACTGCGCCAATATTGCGGAAAAGGACATGGGCGCCGACGAAAGCGGGCTTCCCCTCGTCCAAAAAGTGCGGGGATATGCCGAAAAGCACGGCGCGGGCGTCATCGTCGTCTGCGCAAAGACGGAAGAGGAGCTCGCCGAGATGGATCCCGAGGATGCGGCGGTGTTCCTTGAAGAGTTCGGGCTCAAAGAGAGCGGGCTCAACAAACTGATCAAGGCGTCCTACTCCCTTCTCGGGCTGATCTCCTACCTCACGGCGGGCGAAAAAGAGACCCGCGCGTGGACGATCGTGAAGGGCACAAAGGCGCCGCAGGCCGCGGGAAAGATCCATACGGATTTCGAAAAAGGCTTTATCCGCGCCGAGGTCGTCGATTGGGAAACACTGCTCGAATGCGGCGGCCTTGCAGGTGCCCGCGAGAAGGGCAAGGTGCGCTCCGAGGGCAAGGATTATGTGATGAAGGACGGCGACGTCGTCTTATTCAGATTCAACGTATAAATTATTTCGCTCGATCGTTTCGTTCATTTCTTTGCTCGCCCCGCTCGCTCCGCACAAGGCGCCCCGCGGACGCGCCCCTGTTTTGTCATTTCGAGCGAAGCGAAGCGGAGTCGAGAAATCTCGGTAAAATATGGTAGAGATGTCTCGACTGCGCTCGACATGACAAGTTATGCGAAGCGGAGTCGAGAAATCTCGCGGGGCTTCGAAAAGAAATGAACGAGCGAATCTTCCCTGTGCATCAATCGGGTCACTCCGAACATCGCTTTACAATTACATTAAGGTTCCCGTAGGGTACCAAATGGGGTGCGCTGCCGCAAAAGCGTGGTTTTGCTTCGCGCCGTGATTTGAGAACGACACCCCCTCAGTCGCGCAAGGACGCGCGACAGCTCCCCCTCGAGGGGGAGCCAAGAGTCAAAAACCGCCTGCCCCTTTTTAAGGGGGCGGGTGGCGCGCGAAGCGCGTCAGGTGGGGGTTTTTCGCTGCCCCTTTTAGGGGAAGTGGCGAACAATGTGAGCCAAAGGGATTTCGAAACCCATCAGTCACTCACTATGTTCGTGACAGCTCCCCTAAAAGGGGCAGCAAGGGAGCAGTCCTCATCCCGAGGCGAAGCCGAGCGGATCTCATAGACCCACGGGTGTCCGTACTTACGAGGGCTCGCCCCTTACGGGGCTCGGAATGAGGGCACCTCGGCTCCCCTCCCAAGGGAAGCAAGGAGCCCCGAACGAAAATTGCAAGCGGGGAAACGAAAATCGGTTGCTTTTTTTGCCGAAATGTGATATAATGATACTATCAAGTGAGTAGCATTTTTGTGCGTAAGTCCGGCTTTGGACTTACGCACTTATTTTTTAAGGAGCCGAAATGGAAGAGACCAAACAAAACAAAATGGAAACAACGCCGATGCATAAACTCATATGGAAAATGGGATTGCCGATGATCGTATCCATGATCCTGCAATCTGTCTATAATATTGTAGACACGGCGTTCGTCATCAATATGGGCGAGGACGGCATCGCGGGCAACCTTGCCCTAACCTATGCCTTCCCCATCCAACTGCTCATCATCGCGGTCGGCGTCGGTACGGGCGTCGGCATCAACGCCCTGCTCTCCAAAAAGTTGGGAGAAAAGGACGGCGGCGGGGCGACGCGGATCGTCGGCAACAGTATCTTTCTCGGCGTCTGTATCTACGCCGTATTTCTCCTCTTCGGGCTGTTCGGCTGCCGATGGTTCATCTCCATGCAGGCAGGCGGAAACGTAAAAGCCGTCGAAATGGGCACGAGTTACTTAAAAATTTGCTGCTGTCTTTCCTTCGGCGCGATCGGCTTTACCGTCTATGAACGCTTTCTGCAAAGCACGGGCAAAACTCTGTATTCCACGATCTCCCAGATCTCGGGCGCGGTCCTGAATATCGTGCTCGATTATGTCTTTATCTACCCCTGCCACATGGGCATTGACGGCGCCGCATGGGCGACAGTGATCGGCCAGATCGTATCCCTGATCGTTGCAATGCTCTTCCACCACCTTGCAAACAGGGAGATCAAAAACAGCTTCAAAGCGATCAAGCCGAGCTGGGCAGTCATCAAAGGGATCTATAAGATCGGGATCTCCGCCGCGCTGATGCAAGGACTGCTCTCCGTGATGATGCTCGGCATGACAAGCATCCTCGGGACGGCCGAAAAAACAGAGACCGCCGAACTGCTACAGGGCAGTTTCGGGATCTATTACAAAATCATGCAATTCGCGCTGTTTGCGTCCTTCGGGTTATCCAATACCATCATCTCGGTTCTGTCCTTTAATTACGGCCTGCAAAACAGACAGCGCGTGAAGGAGTGCATCAAATTCGGGATCCTCGATTCTCTGATCGTTGCCGCCGCGATCACGGTGCTCTTCGAATGCCTCGCCGGCCCGCTTGCCAAACTGTTCGGCATGGCAAGCGGCGAGGGAAGCGAAGCCATCCGCTCCACCGTGACTGTCGCGATCCGAATTACGAGCCTCGGCTACATCTTTATGGCGTTCAGCGTTGCGGTACAGGGCGTTTTACAGGCGTTCCGCTACGCGCTGTTCCCCCTCCTCATTTCGTTTTTAAGACTCTGCCTCTTTGTTTTCCCCATCGCGTACCTGTTTACGCTTTCGGGCAGCGTGAATGCCGTCTGGTGGACATTCCCGATCACGGAAGTTGCAACGGCAGTTGTCTCCGCCATGATCCTAAAATTCGCCTATCGCAAAAAAGTTTGCACGATCCCGTAAAATAACCCCTCGCCGAAGCGAGGGGGGCTTTGCAAAAGTGCCTGCGGCGGAAGCCGCAGGCACTGAATTTTTACTGTATCAAGAATTTTCGGGGGGGATCGTTCCGTTCGTGCAAATCACGGTATAGACGGAGTCGCCGCCCAACCAACTGTTTTCGGTCAAACGTCTCCAGTCGTCCATCGTCCCGCCGTACTTGACCTGCGTGATCGAATCGCACCCTTCAAATATGCCGCTGAGCTCTGTCACGCTTGCGGGGATCTCGACACTTGTAAGAGAGGTGCACTGGGCGAATATATAACTCTCGATTTCCGACACGCCGTCTTCAAATATCACTGACTTGAGTTGTTCGCAATTCCCAAACGCCCATTCTTCGATCGTCTTAATCGCGCCCGGGATCTTGATCGTCTCGAACGCACGGCCGTAGAAGGCATACGAACCGATCACCGTCACGCTGCCGTCTGTCGGGATCACGCTCGTGTTGCAGCCGACGCGCAGCGTTTGACTCTCTTTCTCGATCAAACAATTCCCGATACTTTGAAAAACGGGGTTGCCGTCGGCGGCTTCGATGCTCTCGAGCGCACTGCATCCCATAAAGGACCATCCGTCGAGCACAGTACAGCTTGCGGGAATAACGATCTTTGTGAGCGAACGGCAGAACCAGAAGGCAGTCCTACCGATCTCTGTCACGCCCGCGGGGATCGTAGCATGATTGGAACCGAGGATCAGTTTGTTCGTTGCCGTCTCGATGAGGCAATCGGAGCCGTTTCCGTCGTTGTAGAAGGCATTTCCGCTCTCCACAGTGATGTGATCCAGATCGTGAATATCATTGAAGGCGTTCGACCCGATGATCTCCACATTTTTGGGGATGGTGAGGGTTTTGAGTTCCTCGCCCGCAAGATCATGAAGCGCGACCAGACTTGCGGGGAGAACAACTTCCGTCACGTCCCCGCTGTAAAGGAATGCGGCCTCTGCGATCGTCTTTGTCCCCTCGCGGATGATGACTTTGCCCGAGACGGTCTCATCCGTGGCGATCATATGATTGCCGACGTAGAGAATGCCGTCCGTCCAAAAACTTTTATCGGTATACATTTTGCTCTCTTCAAAGGTATCGTCCTCGATGAGCCGCACGCTGTCGGGAAGGTTGACGTAAGTCAACTCGGGGCAATAGCAGAACATGGCCTTGCCGACTTCCCTGAGTTTGCTGTTTTTCCCGAAGGTGACGCTCTTGAGCAAATTATCCAAACCGATTCCCTTGATATAGGTAACGCTGTCGGGGATCCTGAGTTCGGTCAGGTTATTACATCCGCCCAACGCATATCCCTCGATGCGCTCCACCGTGGAAGGGATCTTGATTGCCGAGAAGGTGCAACCGTAGAATGCGTCGTCGATCACGGTAACCGCTTTTCCGTCATGATAGGCGGGAATATAGACCTTCTCCGCATCCCCCGCCGTGCCGATGCCCGTCACCGCGTAGGTGTTCGTCTCCTCGTCGAGCTCGTATTCGAGCCCCGCCGTCTCGGGAATGGTGTATCCGCATTCCGTGCAGGAATTACTGCCCTTGTAGATATGATCCTCCTCGACGAACTTCTCGCCGCAGTCGGAGCAGACCTTCCAGTGAACGTCCTCATCCGAGCCGAAGCTCTCCGCGGTATGTACATGGCCGCCGTTTTCATTGTTTCCTGTCCCGTTGCCGTCGTCGCACGCCGCAAGCCCGAACGCAAGGCAGAGGGCGGAGATCGCCGCGGCAGAGATCAAAAGTTTTCTGTTCATTTGCTTCTCCTGAATTGATTTTTTTATCATGTTACATCGGAAAGCGGACGGTGTCAAGCAATTTCCGTCGCCCATAGCGATGATTTTTTGCGAAAATTTGAAAAGAACGTGCAGGAAAGATCGGAGAGAAGATCTAAAATGGCCCGAGGATCAGAGCTCGATCTTCATGTCGCCCTTCTTGATCCAGCCGATCTTGCGGAGAAGTTCGCTCACGCCGAACGCGATCGCGGCGGGAAGCACAAAACAAATTAAAATTACGCCCAAAACGAGCTGCCATGTCGGGATGACGCCGAAGGAAGCCCCTACCATGTCGATGACCCCCACGAGCCCCGCGGTACCCATGCCCGCGCCGACCGCTGTCGCCTGCAACGCAAATACGCATGTGGACATGGGTCCCACGACGGCGGGGATCAAAATTCTGGGGTTCTTCAGATTGGGGATCTGAAGCATGGAAGTCCCCAGCCCCTGCGCGATGAGTCCCGAAACTCTGTTCTCGCGGAAGCTCGCGACCGCAAACCCGATCATATGCGCACAGCAGCCCGCGACGCCCGCGCCTGCCGCGATCCCTTTGAGCCCGATGGAGACCCCGATCGCCGCGCTCGAGGTGGGAAGGGTCAGCAGAAGCCCCATCACGACCGAAATGATGAGCCCCATCAGGAAGGGTTGGAGTTCGGTCGCTGCGTTGATACCCGCGCCGATCTTGTCCATGAGCCATTCGACGGGGGTGCCGAGCGACGCCGCAATGAGCCCGCCCGAAAGCATGCTCACGAGGGGCACGATCAAAATGTCGAGCTTCGTCTTGCCCGTCACGAGGGTGCCGAGCTCGCAGGCGACGACGACGGCGAGATAGCAAGTGATGGGATTTCCCGTCCCGACGAGGACGGAAGCGGAGATCTTGCTGAGATCGCTCGCCGTAATATAACCGATCAAAGTCGTAGCGTTCGACGCAAAAATGCCGACGGCGACGCTGCACGCCATCACCATTTTGGGGCACTTGAAGGCATAGGCGATCCCGACGCCGATCCCCGCGCCCATCATGATCTTGGCGAACGTCCCGATCCCGTTCAGAAAACGGTAGCAGAGGTTGAGAAACTCCGTCCCGCTTGTCCCGTCCCCGAAGAAGCGGGCGATCTGGCAGATGATCGTCCCCGCGATGAGCGTGCAAAAAAGTCCGTTCGCCATTCCCGCGAACGCGACGATAAAATATCTGTTTGCAAATTTTTTGAGAAGCTGTTTTGCGCCCTTCGGAGCTTTTTCGGGCTCTTTCTCAGGTTCCGTTTCGGCTTCTTTTTCAGTTTCTTTTTCAAGTTCTTCCATAATTGTATGGTATCATAGCACAAAGAGCGCGGAAATGCAAGTATTTTTGATATTTTCAACGTTTTGGCGGGTGTCCGCTTCCCGAAAAATACCCCTTCACAAAGGAGAGGGGCAAAACGTTTGCGCCTTTTTCGAGGACGGCGCCGGGGGCGAGCACACTGTTGCACCCCACCTGCGCGCCGTCTCCCGCAAATGCCCCCACTTTATAGCGTCCCGTGGGGTAATTTTTCTCTCCGCGGATGAAAACTTCCCCGCGGTCGAGCCGCACGTTCGCGCAGACCGCCCCTGCGCCGAGATGGGCGCGGAAGCCGAGAATGCTGTCCCCGACATAGTTGAAATGCGGGACTTCCACGCCGTCGAATAAGATGCAGTTTTTAAGTTCGGTCGAATTCCCCACGACGCACTTTTCGCCGACGAGAACGTTTCCGCGCACGAATGCGCCGCTCCGCACCTGCGTGCCCGCGCAGATGACGCAGGGTGCATGTAATTCCGCCGTCGGAGCAATTTTCGCCGTACCATGTATGAAAACCCCCTCTCCGATTTCAATAAATTCCTCACCGAGTTTTTTTGAAAAAGAGCGCAAAAACGCCCCAAGACCTTCGAGCGCTTCCCAAGGATAGGTGAATTGTTTCAAATAATCTTCGGCAAGGGTGTGCGAAAGGTCGTAGAGGGCGGAAATTTCAAGATCCATGCCGCATCTTATGCCGCCGCAAACAAAAATTGTTCTTGCTATTTGCTTCTTTCTGTGATATAATGTGGACAAAACCGTTTGGAGATCCGATATGATCAAAACCGCGCTCAAAAATTTCTTCTGCAATCTCGTCAATCTCTTTATCCCGATGGGCATCATCTATCTCTTCCTGCTCCTCGCGATCTTTTTCTTTCTCTCTGTCTTTTTGCAGTCCAGCTCGGAGATGATCGAACAGCTCGTTGCCCTGATCGAGGACTCCTCGGGGAAAACGAACGTCACCATTCCTGAATTTTTGTCATTTGCCGTCGGCCGTCTCGACAGAAGCGACGGCTTCTTCGGCGTGCTGAGCCAAATTTTTGACGGCGACTGGATCGGCGGAACGGTGCGCGGGTTCTTCCGCTCGCTCGGTGCGGGAAGCGGCGACTTCGAGAATCAGCTCAATGGGATCGTCGACGGATATATCGGGCAGCTGTCCGCCGCCCTTTCCGTCTCGATCGCCTTCATGTCCCTCGGGATCGTCCTCGGGTTTTATGCGACGGGATACGCCGTGCGCCGCCGTTCGGCAAAACGGGGCTTCAAGAGGACGATCATCGCGCATACCGTTGTTCCCATTGCACAGACGGTCATCATCGTCGGATGTACGTTGCTCATCAACTCTATCCGTTATTATACCCTGCTCGTTTTTGCCGTCTGCCTCATCTTTATGGGGATCGTCAGCCTCACGAGCTCGTGGATCCTCTTCGGAAAGGGGAAGATCCCCTTCAAACAGATCGTCAAAGGGAAGAACATTCTGCTCCACATTGCCGTGATCGGGATCATCGGCGTTCTCGTGATCGCCATCGCCGTCGGGCTCTTTATGATCCACCCGCTCCTCGCGATCCTTCTTTTGATCCCCATTCTCGTCTATTCTTACGTCATCCTTGACGTCAATACGGATTCCTACGTCTCCCATCTCGCCGAAAAGTACACCGCCGAACCCGAAAATCCGTCGGCGGAAGCATAACAGAAAAAGAGACGGGTTTCAGCCCGTCTCTTTTTGTATATCGTTTGAACCGCCGAAAGCTGTTGATGAAACTTTAGATTCCCCGAAAAATGATCGTAAAAAGTGAATATCCCTTGAAATATTTTTTATGGTTTAACCTCTATCTTTTTAGGGAAATTGTGATAGTTCACAATAAAGTACCCGGCAGAACTTATTTCGATCGGAACGTTACCTTCTATGGAAATAACTTTGAAAACGAATGAAGTATACTCGTCTTCCTCGTTATCATCGGCAAAGTCCTCGAAACATGTATCAAACAGCGCAGTTACGCATCCTGTTTCCCAAAACAGTTGCATTTCCTTATCTTCGATTTCGTCCAATCTACGATAAAAGTCCGAAACAATATTTATTTCATTTTCATTAAACATATATCATCTCTCCCTTTTAGGTTTGCTCGGTACTATATGCGCACCGTCTTTTGAATAATGAATTATTCCCATTGTCGTTGGATATTTTTTGTCCGTTTGAGGATCAATGTAGTATCCTATAATTTTACCAAAATCTACTCTTTCACGATTTTCTCCGGCAGATGTTCCGTGACCTGAAAATTCGCGAATAAGTTGTTGCGCATCCTTTAGTGTCCCGATAAAAATACTTTTCCCCGGAATATAGTTTTTATTTCCGACGATATGCTTCCCCTGTCTATCGGCATGTAGGGTTGTCCTGCCTCCCCTTGTACCACGGAAATGTCCACTTCTTCCTGCACCCATGTCAGCCCACCTCCTTTTTGTGAGATAGGCCGAAGTCGCTTTCAAACGTTACTATTTCCACGCCGCAAAGTTTTGCCAAACAAAAAATTTTTTTCGGCGCTCTGCCGTAAACTATAACGGTTTTTGGGCATAACCGTTGAAGGACGTAATCGAATCCCTCGATGAACTGTTGTTTGTATCCTTTGGACTTGATGCACCCGTGCGTTCCAACGGCTATGGTCGAATTATGTTCCACGCCCAGGCAAGCCAGCTCATATGTGCGCGCATCGCCCCAACGAACGTTTGGTATCGTCGGAATTTTGTTATCGTTTAGCCATGCGCCGACTGCTTTGCCGCGATATGTATTCCACACTTGCATGGCGAGGGGCATATCAGAATACAGGCTGTAATCGGGAGTAACGACCCCGTCAAAACGTTTGAGTACGGATAGATACTTTTGGGGATTATTCCACAATGGTTCGATTTTTTCATCGTGCTCGTAGAAAACCACAAATCCCGAATGGTTTTTTTCGGATATGGCACGAGAAAATGGAACAAGTCTGGTGGGCAAGATATCAGTTGTTTTTACGCATGGGATTTCCGGATCACCATCAAATTTGGCATTCCGAACCATATATGCGTGAAAAACATCCTTACATAGTTTGCCGTAAGGTTTGATTGTTGTTTGCATGATAGTCTCCTGTTAAAATATGTCAACCTTTGGTTGCCGTCAAAAACTTGACATAAAAGACGGGAGATGCTATAATGCAATTATCGTGAGTGCTTTTAGCATTCATCCCGAAAGGCGCATAATCGTTGCTGCAACAACTTTTAGGCGCTTTTCTTTTATGTGAATTTTCTCATTTAGCCGTATTTTCTTATTCTCTCCAAGAACTCCCGTTCGTAGTCGAACAAAAATGTCTCTCCGTATGCCGACTTTCGATGTTCGGTGGCCGAGCAGCAATATTCAGCCGACTGTTGAGAAATGTGAAATCGCTCAACATATTCCTCGGGTGAACTTAATCCTTCTTGAATGATGATTGCTTGCGGAGCAAGTAACGATTTTGCAAAGAAATCCGCAAGCGCTTCGTCTCTTTCCGTCAGATATTTTTTGTGACAATCTCCCGACACGACATGTTTGATCTCGTGTGCAATCGTAAAACGTTGCCTCGGCTCTTGTATATCCACATCGTTATAGTAAGTGTCATATTCGATGTAACCGTTTTCCGAACGTGAAACCGTGAACCCTAAATTCATGTCATACTTATGGTATAATGTCATGTATTGTTCAAGGGTCAAGGTAGAGTAGGGAATGAGCTTCATTCCTATTTTTTCCGCAAGAGAAAATACGTCAAGCGGGAAACAGAAGAACTCATAATCACTCAAAACATCAAGAGTCAAACGCGTCATTTTATCGTATTGTTTTTTGTTTACCTCAACCATCATCCTCGCCGTACAAAAGAGCAATGATTTCGCTCTTATCTTCCTTCGTCAAGATATGCCGATTGCGCGCGACCAACTGTTTCAATTCTTGCCTCTCGTCAACCGAGCGATGCTCCTCGTCCAAACCAAGCAAATAAGCCTCCGATACTCCAAGCGCCATTGCGATGTTGCGCACAATGTCGATCCGAGGCTCAATGTCCCCACGCAAATAACGGCATAGCGACGGTGCCGCCACGCCGCTGAGTGTTGAGAGTTCCGCTTGAGATAACTTTTTTTCCTGTAAAAGCCTTTTTACGCGTTCAGTAAATTCTTTCATCTTAACACCTCTGCTGATATTATAGCATTTCAAAAATGAAATGTCAAGCATTTCAAGAAAAAAATACGATTTATTTTTTGCAAAAAAGCAAGACCGTCTTTTGTGAGTCAAAGACAAGCGGTGATGTTTCTACTTCGCTTAACATGACGAATAGAATAACACCCCCTCAGTCTCGGCTTCGCCTCGACAGCTCCCCCTCAAGGGGCAGCCAAGGGACATTCTTCCCTTTCATTTCTCTACATTTCTTTTTCTGTTCATCGGCATAGCCTCTTTTGAACCACGCGACTATCGCGTGGTTTTCAGTTACCAAGAGAGAAGGGACGCCGCGGCGTCCCTTTTTTTCAGCTCTGTCCCGTAGGGACAATGTGCTCCTCGTCCGGCTCTGCTGCGTCGGGCAGGATCATGCAGTAGCGCGGATTGTGCGCATACGTCTTCTTTTTCTTTGCCATATCCCCTCCTCTCACAGTATGTGCGGGCGGGCGGCGGTCCTATTCAGGCGGATGCGATCTGCTTCTTCACCTTGGAGAACTTGTCTGCATTCTGGTCGATGAGCATCTTTGCGGCGGGCTGGACTTCGTAATAGCCGCGGGAGAGCATCTGCTCAAACACCTGAAATTGCGTATCCGCATTCTGCGTGTAGTTTTTGAGGATCTCCTTGCGGAAGGGCTTGCAGCTGCCCTCGGTGAGCGCGGCGGCATAATAGCTCATGAGCAGTTTTTCGCAGTCGAGAAGATCCTGCAATGCGTCCTTTTCGGCGAGTGTGGTTTCCTGTTTGCCCGTCTTCATTGTTTCCCTCCGATCATCGCATAGAGTGCGGAGAACCTCTCCGCATGCGCACAGGCAATGCTCTCCATTTCCTGCGCAAGCGCCGCGTCCGTCAGCGTGTTGGCATAGAGCCTTGCCTTTTTGCACGCCATTTCTTCTCCTGTGAGTATTTGGACGAGTACATCCAGATCTTTTGCGGTCAGATTGGTCATCAAAAAACCTCCTTGGCGTTGTTATCGCCGAAGGAGGCTCTTTTTATACGTCATTTCTCTCCGTCCTGCTGTTTTGCGGGATCCGTGAGGCTTTGGAAATACGCGCACCACGGGTTCAGGGTACAGCTTTTGCAGAGCGGTTTTTGGGAATGGCACACCCGCCGCCCGTGATAAATGAGCCAGTGGTGCGCCTTCGCCCAGTTTTCCTTGGGGATCGCTTCCATGAGCCCCCTTTCCACCTGCTCTGGCGTCTTTCCCCTTGCGAGCCCCGTCCTGTTTGCGACGCGGAACACATGCGTATCGACGGCAATCGCCGCCCCGCCGAATGCGACGGCATAGACGACGTTCGCGGTCTTCCGTCCCACGCCCGCGAGGCTCCTGAGCGCTTCGGGGTCGCCCGGGACCTCACCATTAAATTTTTCGAGGATGTCCCGCGAGGCGGAGAGGATATGCGCCGCCTTATGATGATAAAATCCGCAGGAGAAGATGTATTTTTCGAGTTCTTCCTGCGAGAGCGTCACCATTGTTTGGGGCGTATTGTATGTTTCGAAGAGCACGGCGGTGACTTTATTGACCCGCTCGTCCGTGCACTGGGCGGAGAGGATCACCGCAACGAGAAGTTCATAGGGGGTCCTGTAATGCAGTGCGGGGCGGGCGTCGGGATACAGCCGCTCCAGTTCCTTCAAAAGTTCTTCCATGCCGCGATTATACCATACCGCGGCAAAAAAAGCAAGGAAAACCGCCTATAAGAATGTGTACCGTCCGCCCGCCTGCCGCATGTAGCCCGCAAAGGCGGAGTACTTTTTTCTCTCTACGATCAGCCGCGCACGGGGAAGGAATCCGTCCTCGAAGCGGACGGAGATCCCGCAGCCCACCCTCGCTTCGGAAGGGTTGGAGACCGGCTGTGCGGGGATCCCGCTACTGCGGAACACCGAAATACAGTCAAGCGCCTGCGCGCGTGATTTGAAAACAGCTACGATCGTCATACATCTGATCCTGCCCTCGTATAATAGATTATCTTTTTTGGGGGGTCAAAGCCATGCTCTATCTCGATAACGCCGCAACGGAGGGCACGAAGCCGGCTCAAGTCAGAGCCGCGGTTCTTGCCGCCATGAAGGTATGCGCCAATCCGGGGCGAAGCGGGCACCGCCTCTCCCTCGCCCATGCCGAACATGTTCTTGCGTGCAGACAGCTCCTTTCGGATGTGTTCGGGGGATACGGCTTCGAACGCACCGTGTTCACGAGAAGCTGTACCGAGGCCCTCAATCTCGCCATCCTCGGCGTTCTCGAAGCGGGCGATCACGTCGTCTGCACCACCCTCGAGCACAACTCCGTGCTCCGTCCGCTCCATGCTCTCGCCGAACGCGGGGTCATCTCCTACGACGTCGCCCCGCTCACGGACGGAAAACTCCTGCCCGAGACAATCGCCTCGCTTGTCAAAGAAAATACCCGCCTCGTCTGCGTGACGGCGGCGTCCAACGTGACGGGCGTCTCCTGCGACCTCAAGGCGGTGCGCTCGCTCCTGCCCGAAAGGGTGCTCCTTCTGACGGACGGGGCGCAGGGCGCGGGGCACATTCCCATTTCCATGAAGGCCGCGGGCATCGACCTTTTAGCGCTTGCGGGGCACAAGGGACTGCACGCCATCCAGATCGGCGCACTGCTCTTTTCGGAACGGGTGGAGCCCCGCCCCTTGATCTTCGGGGGAACGGGGAGCGAAAGCCTGAGCCTCGGCATGCCCTCCTTTTATCCCGACCGTCTCGAGAGCGGGACCCTCTCCTACCCTGCCGTCTGCTCTCTCTTCGAGGGGCTTACCATTTTGAAGAGCGCGCGGCGGAACGGGCTCTATCAGATCACCGCCGCCCTGCGGGAAGCCGTCGGGGAGATCCCCGCCTATGAGATCTTTTCCCCGCCCAATGCCTGCGGGATCTTTTCCTTCCGCCACAAGGGGATCCCTTCCGAAGAAGTGGCGTCCCTTCTCTCCGACCGCTTCGATATCGCCGTCCGCGGCGGACTGCACTGCGCCCCGCTTGCCCACAAGGCGCTGGGGACCCTTCCCGACGGGCTCGTGCGGGCGTCCTTTTCTGCCGCGCAGGGCATGCGGGAGGCGGCGATGCTCGTCAATGCGCTGAAAAAGTTCTAAATGCTCTTGAGTTTTTCGACGAGTTTTTGGAGCCTCTTCCGCTTGGAAGGGTCGAGCATGGGCGAAAAGCGGGCGAAAAATTCGTCGATCTGCGCGTTGGAGAGCGTTCCGTTTCGCTTCCCCGCCTCGGCGCGGGCGTAGATCTCCCTGATGAGGTCGTTCTCGTTCTTCCCCGAAAGTTCCCCCGTGAGCTTTTCCGCTTCCCTGACGAGCGCCGCGCCCTCTTCCGTATTACGGTAGCTTGCAAAATCCTTCATACACACCTCTCCTCTATTGTATGCCCGTCACCCGCCGTTTGACAGCCGCATACAATAAGAGCATGGAAGTGATCCTCCTTGTTCTCTTTTTGATGAACGCAGACGATCGCACAAAGGAGTCTTTGAAGAATTTTCTCGATTTTTACAGGGAAAACCGCACCCTCATCGCCACCCTTGCGGGCACGGCGGGAATAGCGGAAGTGGCGGGCACGGCGGGCACGCCTGCGGCGGAGCCCGTACAGGCAACCGCTTCCGCAGAAGAAAAAGACCGACCCCGCAGTGAGGTCGGCGACAAAACGATTTTGGAAGAGTACCTGCGGCGGCTCGCAGGCTAAATCAATCGGAGGAAATCCTCCGCCCGCATCAACTTTTCGGCATGCACCATATGGTCGCCATAGGCGCGGATCCCCACGTCGTGGATGGAGTTTCCCTTCGGCCAGAAGATCTCCGCGACGGTGAGGCGGAGCGCCCTGCCGCCGGGCGCGGTAAAGGTGCTCTGCATGACGCCTTTCCCGTACGTCTTTGCGACTTCCTGCCCGTTGTATGTGCTCACACGGAGATAGATATCGTCCTCAGAGATCGTTCCGTAGTCGAGCATGGCGCCAATGAGTGCCTCGGAAGCGGAAGCCGTGCTCTCGTCCCCGAGAACACGTATGCGGGAATCCGCCGTAAAATATGTGCCGTAGTCGTTGCCGTCGGCGGTGTATTCTTCCGTCTTGCCGTCACGGTAGCGGGCGACGGCGACGAGCGGGCTGTTTCCCTCCGCATTCTTCAGAAGGTGCGCCGCGATCTCGCACAGCGTGGAGAGATATCCGCCGCCGTTGGAGCGCAGGTCGAGCACGAGATCCGTCCTTCCCCGCTCCTTCATTTTTTTGAGACAGGCTTCGAATTCCTCTGCGGCTTTTCCGTCGAATTTGGTAAGGCGGAGATATGCCGTTTTTCCGTCGAGCGCGGACATGCCCCCTCCTGTTTGTGTGAGCGTGAGCTTCTCCCCGCCGCGGAAGCGGAAACTTCCTTCGCTGTCACGGTACTCGCAATAGGAGCCCGCATAGTTTTCCCGCGTGACCGTTCCGATCTTCTTTTCTCCGTCCGCATAGCCGAACTCAAGGGCGGCGCTGTCGTGAGAACACAAAAAGTCGTAAGCTTCCCCGGGCGTGCCTTCGCGGAGAGTCTCCGCGCTCTCGCCGAAGCGGTAAATGTACATTCCCGTCTCCATTCCCGCCCGCTCGCAGGGGGAATTGTAGACGACGCGGGAAATCCGCGCATAGTCTTCGTAGACGAAACTGACGCCGTACCCCTCGTTGGAGCCCTTGCTCTCGTCGACAAGGCGGTCGTAGTCGGCGGGATTGTAATAACTGCAGTATTTGTCCAGCTCCAGCGCACGGAAAAGCTCATCGTAGAGCTTGTCGCCGTCAACTTCTTTATAGTAGTTCTCCTCTGCCTGCTCCGCCAGCCAGATGAGGTCGCGGGCACGCTCGTCGAAGCGTCCGAGGGCAAGATACCACCCGCCGAGAAATCCGCCGCATAAAAAAATGATCCCGAGAAGGACCGCGCAGACGATCGAAAGAGTCTTCCGCTTTTTGGCGGACACGGGTTCGGACCGTTCTGCCGACTCGGACATGGTAGGCTCATTTTCTTTTTCCGATTCGGACATGGTAGGCTTGTTTTTCTTCGGTTCGGACATGGTATCCTCTTGTTTCATTCAATACCTCCGCGGGAGCTTAAGAGTTTGGAAAGGATGGTCATGACGCGGAAAGTGACCGCGTCGGGGAATTTGCGGATATCGAGCCCCGTGAGACGCTCGATCTTATCGAGACGGTAGGAAAGGGTGTTGCGGTGGATGAAGAGGGCGCGGCTGGTCTCGGAGAGGTTGAGGTCACTCTCCAAAAAGACTTCTGCCGTTCCCGAAAGCTCCTCGTCCCCGAAGATGTCCTCCGCCCCGCGGACGCCGAGCTCGGCGGCATACTCCCGAAGCTGCCTCTCGGGGATCTCCGAGAGCATATGGACGAGCAAATACTCGCGGTAGGAGTGCACTTCTCCCTTGTCGCGCAGCATTCCGCTCATACGGTTTGCGCCCGCCGCCTGATCGTAAGAGCGCGCGATCCCCGTAAAGGACTCCGTCACCCCCCCGACGCCGACCCGCGCACGGACGCCCGTCTCCTCATAGAGAGATTGGTTCAAAAATTGACCGAATTCAAAAGGTGTCTGCCCGTCCTCGGCAAATTTGACGACGGCGATGCGGCTACCGTCCATCATCACGGCGGCGTCCGACCCTTCGAGGCACCGTTCCACATGTTCCATGGCGTCCGCGATCCTCTTATCGGGGACAAGGTCGACCGCAAAACAGGCGCCGTCCGCCATTTTGTACTTTGAAAGGAAGCGGAATGCCTGCGCTCTGCCGCCTTCCCCGAGGAGCACGCTCTTCAGGCGCTCCTTTCTGCTCCCCGCGTCGGGTGCGCCCGAAAGAAGATAGGAAATGAGTTTCGCCTCGCGCGCCGCCGCTTCCCCCGTTCCCGCGAGGAAGATAAGCCGCTCCGACCCGCGGGATCCGACGCGGACGGCGGTTTCCTCCCCGCCCTGCGGCGAAGAATAGACGTCGATCCCCGTTTCGGAACGGATCTCGGCAAGAAAAGCTTCGAACGCGGAAAGACGGCTTTCCATGGCTCCCCCCTTGGCGAAATTTCGCCGTGCGGAAGTATTATACCATGACTGCACGCAAATAGCAAGATACTTTTTTGCCCATTCTGCCGCAAAAAACGCGGTTTTGAAAAAAATGGACGATTATGCACAAACTCTCAGTAAAAATATGTGTAAAAAACAGAGAGATTTCGGGGTTTTTTGCGCATACGTGTTGACACCTGTCATAAAACATGATATAATGAATAGGATTTTTGGGATGCGGAGAGAAAAAGGCCGCATCAAAAGGGAGTTACCTCTTATGGAAAATAATGTTTCTTACCCGGATGAAGGTACCAAGCAAGACGCGCCTCAGGCAGAATCCAAGCCGAAGAAAGAAAAGAAGCCGAAGAAAGAAAAGGCTCCCAAGGCCCCGAAGCCCTATGGTATCGTCGCAGGGTACAGGGCGCTGGCGATCGCCACGTTCGTTCTCACGATCGGCGGGCTCTTCTTGGGTCTGCTCGGCGAATCGATCGATGCGTTTATGCACACGTCCCCCTATGCCAACGCCGAGATGATGAGAGCGGCTGTGGCCGCAGAGTGGGAGGTCGACATTCCGACGCTCCTTTCGGGCTCTTTGCTCGACTATGCCATCCAGTCTCCTCTGTTCTACTTGGTCGGGATCGTCGAATCCTTCTCGGTAGAAGGTTTTCTGAATGTCCTCAACTCGTTGCTTCCGAATGTGATCATGCTGGGTGTGTCCCTTCTTTTCGTCGTTGCGATCGTCGCTTCGCCGATCTGCACGCTCGTTGCAGTCTGCTCGCGGAAGCGCGCGAGAGATGCCGCGGTTGCGACCGCCGTTCTGTCCTTCCTCTCCTACGGGCTCCTCTGCCTGTGGAATTTCAGCCTCGGGCTTTTGGCGAACGGGGGTTGGGAAGGTTTAGACATCGACTTGCCCATAGCGATCATCGCGGGATGCCTCTTTGCGGGGCTCGCTGCGACGGCGATCCTCAAGAACAAGGTACGCGGCGGCATGATGGTGGCGTCCGTGGTCTGCACGCTCGCCTTAGTCCTCGGTATCGTCTATCCCGTGTCGCTCACGGCGGAATACGTTGCCAATTCTATTATGGGGCTTAAAGGCGACACGTTCCCCAGCCTCATGGCGCTCCTCATGGACTTGTGGCTGTGCTACCACGTTGTCGCGACCCTCAGGCGCATCACCGCCAAACAGAAATACGGATATGACATCGGCCGTTATATTACCATGCTTGTATTGGTGCTCGGCTTCCTCGTTGCGGAATGCATGAGCGGCAGCGGTTTCGACTTCAACATTCCGTTCGAAAGCGAAGTGACGGACACCCTTTTCTCCACGATCTTCTTGCTCGCAGGCTGCGTTGTCGGTCTCGGCGTCTCCATCGCCGCAAAAGTGCTCGACAGCAAGGCGCGGGCAAAGGAAGAGGCTGCCGCGGCACAGCAATACGATCCTTACCAGATGCAGCAGCCCCAGCAGGCACCTTACGGCTACGGGTACGATCAAGGCTATCCCTATGCGCCCGCATATGCGCCCCAGCCCCAGTATTACAATCCCGCATACGTTCCCGTTGCGGTCCCCGTAGCGCCCGTTGCGAACAGCAAGCCCGAACCCGAAAGAGAGATGACCGATTTCGAGCGCGAAATGCTCTCGATCGCTTCTTCCAAGCAAGCGCCCGCGCCCGCACCTGCTCCGCAGCCGACGCCCGTGTTCGTGCGTCAGGCACAGCCCGCACCCGCGCCGCAGACCGAAAGATCTATTTACAGCGACGGTTCCTATGAGCCCTTCCTCTCCACGCTCACCGAAAGCGAGAAGACCGAATTCGGCGACCTGTTCATCGGGCACAAGAAGGGCGAATTCGCAGACCTGCCCGCCTACGTCATCGGCGGCGACAATCGGGAATTCTTCGATAAGATCTGGATCCGCTACACGAGATACGAGATGACTCCCGAACTCAGAGGGAAGATCCTCGCCTATGTCCGTTCGAAGAAAAAGTAAATCAGCATCGAAAAACCCGTCGGCAATGCCGACGGGTTTTTTTCTTCTATTTCGAAAGCAAAACGACGATGCCGTCCTTTTCGCTGTAAGTTCTCCGGAAGGAGAGGGCGTCCACGAGATACAGTCCCCTGCCGCGCTCCTCGTCCACGGGGGAACAGACGCTCTGCTTCGGGGGACGGAATGCCCGCTCTCCCCGCACGCGGATCTCGATATATTCCTCGAGGCAGACGGAAAGATACGCCCGCCCGCCGCCGTGCTGCAACACGTTGGAGACGAGCTCGTCCACGACGACTTTACAGTCGAACACCCGCCCGTCGGGGACGCCCTGCGCGGCAATCTCCCCGCAGATCTTCGCAAGCGCCTCCCTGAGCGCAGGAAAATTGTCGATCTCAAACCGCATCATTCCGCCATGCTCTTTTTGAGCCTCTCCCTTAGTTTTTGCAGGATCCGCCGTTCCATACGCGACACATACATCTGCGAAACGCCCAGCTTTCGGGCGGTATCCGCCTGTGAAAGCTCTTGGCGGAACCGATAATCGACGACGGTGCGTTCGGCGTCGCTGAGTTCTTTGAGCGCGGCGGAAAGCTCCTCGTGCGTTTCGAGCCGCTCGAAGACGTCACTGTCGTCGGGGATGACCTCGTAAAAGCTCAGATCTTCCTCCCCCGAAGGCCTGTCGAGGGAGACGACCCCGCCCGCCTCGGCGGACATGAGCACTTCTTCCTCCGTCACGGAGAGCCTATCTGCGATCTCTGCGGCGGAGGGTTTTCGCCCCAGTTCGTGCGTGAGTTCCTCGGACGCCTGTTCGATCCTTGTGCGCAGTTCGGAGACCTTCCGCGGCAGATGGATGAGGCGGGAGCGGTCGCGGAAGTAATTCTTGATCTCCCCCGTGATCGTGGGGGTGATGAATGTGGAAAATTTCAGACCTTTGCGCTCGTCAAAACGGTCGACCCCCTTGATGAGCGCCAAGGAGGCGACCTGATAGAGATCGTCGTATTCCACGCCGCGCCCCACAAACTTTTTTGCGATGATCGCGGCTATGTAGAGGTACTTTTCGACAATGAGATTGCGGACCGCCACATCCCCCGTCTCACGGTACCTTGCGAAGAGTTCGTTTTCGGTCATGCCTGTTCCCCGCATGCAAAGGTGAAGGCGGAAAGTTTCCCGTCCTCTTCTTCCGTCTCGAGATTGGAAAGCAGGGCATTGAGAAGGGCAAGCGAGATCTCGTCCTCGCTCGTATTTTCCGCCTTGCCTTCCCCTTCGCCCGAAATACGGACGCGGAGCCCCCCGTCCTCATAAAAACGGACGTGCGCGTTGAGATACCCCCTGTGTTTGAGCAAAAGCAGGCTCTCGGTCACGCAGACTTTGCAATCCTCGCTCGCGTCGAGGTCCATCCCCTTCATGGCGCAGACGCCGCCGACCGCAAGGCGCACCGTCGTCATCATCTCATTCAAAAGGGGGAAATTCAGTTCGAATACGTCTTTCATCCCTCTATCTCCATGATGGTATCGAGCGCGCAGATCACGAACAGCTTTTTGAGCTGCGGGCGCAGTGCGGTGAGCTTTAAGGCATGCCCGTCCGCTTTGAGCTCTTTCATGATCTTGACGAACACGCCGAGCGTCGTCGAATCGATAAAGGTCAGGCGCGCGCATTCGAAAACGACGTTCCGCGGGAGACGGCGGTAGACGTCCATGACTTCCGCATAAAACTCGTCGGAATTCTCGGAGTCGATCTCTCCCGCAAGCGAAAAGGTGAGGGGATCCCCCCCTATAACGGTTACTTCCTGCATAGCATCCTCCGCCGCCGCACGGGCGGTCTTTTGATACTCCCCAAAAGGGAGAGTTCTGTCTTTTCAAATATTGTATCAAAAAAGCGGGAAAATGTCAATCCCCGCCGAAAATATCGTTCAAATCCTCAAGAACGAGATCGGGCTTGTCCGTAAAATTTTTCATGCTCTCACGGGTCGTCTCGCCCGAGAGGACGAGGATGCTCCGCATGCCGCAGCGGTTTGCGAAGCGGACGTCCGTGTGCATCCTGTCCCCGACCATGCACATCTCCCCTGCGGAAACGCCCGCAAGCCGCGCAAGATATTCCCCCATCGGCGGGTACGGCTTTCCGATCACAATGGCCTTGCGGCGGGAAGAACGCTCGAACATGGCAAGGAAGGACCCCACATCGGGCATGGAGCCGTAAGAGGTCGGGCAAACGTCGTCGGGATGGGTCGCAAGGAAGGGCACGCCGCGCTGCAAAAATGCATCGAGCCGCTTGATCTTCGCAAAAGTGAGTTCGGTATCATATGCGAGCACGCACACGTCGGGCGTATCGTCGTTGAGCGCGATCCCCGCCGCGCGGAATTCCGCCCGCACCGCCTCGGTGGCGATAAGGCACACCTTCGCCGCGGGATATCTCTCTTTGAGGTAGGAGACGGTCGCCATCGCCGAAGTATAGACGAGATCCCCCCTGCCGAACAGCCCGAGACGGGTGAGCCGCATGCGGTACTCCTCTTCCGTCTTTGAGGAATTGTTCGTCACAAAGACGAGCCGCTTTCCGCCCGTCCTGAGTTTTTGGAGCGTGGCGGGCATGCCGCCGATGGGCTTTCCGTCTAAGTAAACCGTCCCGTCAAGGTCGAGCAAAAACATGTTGACAGAGCGTAAGATCTCTTCCCTTGTCATAATTCCTCCAAGAGCCCGAAGTCGCGGATGACGGCGGAGAGCCCCGCGGCACGCTCGGGCAGCGTCAAGAGCTCCGCGGGCGGGACTGTTTCCTCCCTTCCGCCGAGGGAGAAGTAGTTTCTCCTGTATGTATTGAGATTCCGCGTAATAAAACCGAGTTCGCGCAAAAACTCCGCCCGCCGCCCGCCGAAGACGAGGGAGCGCCTTGCAAACTCCTCTTCCGTGGGGGGAAGGACGGGGGGAACGCCCGCCCGCCGCGCCCGCGCCGCATAGTCCGCCACGACGTATTTTCGCGGCTCTCCGCAGCGGAAAAAGGCGGTATAGAGCGCCGTGAGCGCACAGAACGCCCCGAACGAGGAGCTTCTCCGCG
>CANRIY010000007.1 GCA_947630775.1 uncultured Clostridia bacterium
TTACCTCTGATACCATTATACGATAAATTTTTTCATTTGGAAAGTATTTTTTGAACAAATATCATAAAAAAATTAAAAATATTTTTATTTTCGAACGAAATTTTTTCCGAAGTTGAAAAATCCGCAGGAAAAGGCTTGACAAAACCGATTTTTGCGACTAAAATATAGTTATATTATAGATTCGTCGCAGGAGTGATGATGTATATCAAAAGAAATATTGAACAAGTGCTTTTGAAAAGGGCAAAGAGCAGCAGATGTATCCTTGTGACGGGGGCAAGGCAGGTCGGCAAGTCGACGCTCCTCAAAACAATGTACCCGAATGTCAGATACGTCACATTTGACGACAAACTTTTGCTCAGTGCAGCCATCGAGGACCCGAAACTTTTTCTCAAAAATCTGCCCAAGCCTTCCATAATCGACGAAGTGCAGTATGCGTCGGAGCTCTTTCCGTACATCAAAATCGAGTGCGACAAGCCCGATTTGTACGAAAATTATTATCTAACGGGCTCACAGCAGATGCGCATGATGTCAAAGGTGCAGGAATCGCTCGCGGGCAGAGTCTCCATTTTAGAATTGCAAAATCTTTCGCTTCGCGAGCTCAACGGGATAGGTTTCAACCGTCATTTCGTGCCGACCGAGGAATATATCTCCGAACGGGAGAAGGAGCTTAAATCCTACAACGATCTCTGGCAGACCATTCACCGCGGCATGTATCCCGAAATTCACGTCACAAAGAGGGAATGGCAGGACTTCTATTCTTCCTATGTCAGGACTTATCTGGAGCGGGACATCAAAGAGGAGATCGAGATCAAGGACACGCTCGCCTTTACGCGCTTTCTCTCGGCGGCGGCGGCACGCACGGCACAGATGTTGAATTACGCGTCGGTCGCGCAGGAAGTCGGCGTCACGCAGGCGACCGTCAAGAATTGGATCTCCGTGTTGGAGAGAACGGGGATTATCTTCATTTTGCAACCGTACTATTCCAGCCATCTGACGCGAGCGATCAAGACGCCCAAGCTCTATTTCAGGGACACGGGTCTCGCCTGCTATCTCTCCAAATGGAACAGCGCGGAGGCGCTTGCGGAGAGCGCCGTCGCGGGGAGCATGTTCGAAACCTTCGTCATTTCCGAGATCCTGAAGTCCTTCTCCAACGAGGGAACCGATTACACGTTCAACGTGTTCTATTATCGCGGTAAAGACAAAAAGCGGACGAAGATGAACGGTGAAACAGTCGAGGAAGAAAGCGAGATCGACCTCATCATCGAAGAAAACGGCACCCTCTACCCCATCGAGATCAAAAAGAGCGCCAATCCCAATCGGGCGATGGCGGCGGCATTTGATGTGCTGGATAAGGACGTGGACAAAAAGCGCGGCATGGGGGCGATCATCTGTCTGTATGACGAGAAATTGTATCTGGCGGACGATTTGGCCGTTCTTCCCATAGAATATATTTGATTTAGAGTTTCCGATGAAGGAGAACATCATGACAAAACCCGAAATCGCGAAGACGATCGTTGACATTTGCCGACACGACGCGGCATTTTGCAAAGACTTAAAGGGCGGCGATCCGAAGATCTTTCTGTCGCGGATCAGCGACGGCATGTCCGATAAGGACTTCCTCTTCTCGGTGGAGCGGTATCTGGCGACCTTCAAAGTGTGGGGGCATCTCTATTTTTATCAAAAACAACTCCGTTCTTATCTCGGCTTCCATGTCAGAAGATACCAAAACTCCCTCTTCGTCACCCATGCGGAACAGAGTCTGCCCTTTTCGAAGGGGGATGAGATCATTGCCGTGGACGGAGCGCCGATCGAGTGCGTCGCCGAACGATTTCCCGAATTTTTCGATGGGGATCCCCCCGACCGTCAGGGGGAGCGCTGGGAAACAGTCATCGCAAATGCAAATACCGTGACCATCCGTGCCCAAAAGACGTTTGAGTACACCGTCCGTACCGACGTCGGACGCGGGCAGGGTGAGCCTTCCTGCACATTCAGATCTTTAAGTTCGGAGTGCTACTATGTCAGGTTCACGAATTTTTTTGACGAACAGGACGTTCAGGCTGTTACGGAACATACCTCGGAAGAGATCCTCCGCACAAAAAACCTCATCATAGATCTCAGAAACAACTGCGGCGGGAGCGATACCGTATTTTTGCCGCTTCTGAAATTTTTGCTTGCCGAGGACGACCCGATGTGCAGAAAACCCGTCTTTTGCGGGGAGGAGGAGATTCTGTATACCGAGCGAAATGCAGACGGACGAATAAAGCTCTATAAAGAGTATCTCGAAAGCAGCACTTCCGACGAAGTTCGGAGGTACATTGTCGAGCAAATAGAAAAACAGAGAAGAAACAAAGGAAAAGGTTTTTTACCTGCAAAGCCCGATGATTTTTTGTTCCCGACAAGCGGCACACGCTATCCCGAAAAGGTCGTTGTCCTTACCGATTATTACTGCGCTTCTTCGGCGGAAAGTTTCGTGGAGATCGCTTCTTGTTTGCAAAAGGTGACGGTAATCGGTCGCCCCACAATGGGTGTCAACGATTATGCCAACCTTACATATTTCGACTTTGGAGAATATGTGCTGCATTATCCCACTTCGCGCAGCAAGGCGATCGACGCGGGCATGGGGACGCGCGGCCGCGGTTTGCAGCCCGATATTTCTGTCCCGTGGACGCCGCACCACCTCCGCGAGGATGTCGATCTTATGACCGCGCTCCATTGGCTGAAAATATGATTTACGCCCGTTTTGGGACGGGCGCAAGATCATAGACTATTCAAAAAACGATTCAAAAGTTCCTTTTGTTCGGGAGTGAGCTCCGCAAGACGGTCTGTTCCTTGCGGGGGCTCTTTTTTTGTGGAGAAAAATTCCTCGATCGTGATCCCCAGGCCCCAGCAAATATGGTCGAGATATTCTATCGTAGGACTTTTTTCGCCCCGTTCCAACTGATAAATATAGGTGGGCGAAACGCCTGCCAAATTCGCAAGCGCATTCTGCTTCAATTTTCTTTCTTCTCTCAATTCACGGATCCGTTTTGCAACTTCTTCGCGTTCCATAAACCACCTCAAATAGAAACTTTAGTTATAGTTTATTTGCCTTTTCCCTTTGATAATAAAACTATCGTATTGACAAATTAAAACTATCGTGTTATAATTTCTATCACTATAGTTCTATTTTTACGAGGGAAAAATGCCGACCGAAACTCTGAGAAACGCGAGGAAAAACAAGGCGGACGAGTTCTATACTCAACTTCCGGACATCGAGGCGGAACTCAAACATTACAAGGAGCAACTTGCGGGGAAAATCATCTTTTGCAACTGCGACGACCCGTACGAGAGCAATTTTTTCAAATATTTTGCAATGAACTTCAACTTTTTGAAACTCAAAAAGCTCATTGCGACCTGTTACGACAGCTCTCCGATCGCCTACACGCAGCTCTCTCTTTTCGGCGACGAAAAGACGGTGCCGAACAAACACCGCCGTGCCTATAAGATCGAGATCACCGAAGTCGGGGATTACAACGGCGACGGGGCGGTCGACATGAGCGACATCGAGTGGCTCCTGAAAAACGAGAAAAATACCCTCTCCCTCTTGAAGGGGAACGGCGATTTTCGCTCCGGGGAGTGCATAGAGCTCCTGAAAGAGGCGGACGTCGTGGTAACCAACCCGCCCTTTTCGCTCTTCCGCGAGTATGTGGCGCAGCTCATGGAATACGGGAAGAAGTTTTTGATCATCGGGAATAAGAATGCCATAACTTATAAAGAGATTTTTACATTGGTACAAAATCAAAAAATGTGGCTTGGGTACCGAAATATCAATGCTGACATGTGGTTTATTGTTCCTGAAAATTATAGTTACGAAAAAATTGTGGACGGGATGAGGGTCAAACACATTATGGGCTGTTGGTTTACAAATCTTGATACTGCCAAGAGGCACGAAATTCTCACTCTCTACAAACAATATTCGCCCGAAGAATATCCGAAATACAATAATTATGACGCGATCGAGGTCGGAAAGACGTCCGATATTCCTTACGATTACGATGGCGTGATGGGCGTGCCGATCACCTTCCTCGATAAATATAACCCCGAACAATTTGAAATATTGGGGCTTGATGATCATAGAGTCCCATGGCGGGGCAGAGGTCCCGATTTGGGCGGAAAGACGTTGTATCGCCGCATTATCATCCAAAGGAGAAAATCATGAAAATCGAATTGCACGAAATTTCGATCGCCGACATCGCAAAAAACTATATCGACAACGCCGAAGAGGGGGTCGTGGGCTACGACGGCAAGCTCAATATCCGCCCCAAATACCAGCGGGAATTCGTCTATGACGAGAAGAAGCGGAACGCCGTCATCGACACCATTATGAAGGGCTTTCCGCTCAACGTGATGTACTGGGTCGCGGACATGGGTGGCACCTTTGAGGTCTTGGACGGCCAGCAGCGCACGATCAGCTTCTGTCAATATGTGAACGGCGACTTTTCGGTGGAGAGCCGTTACTTTCACAATCTGACAAAAGCCGAACAGCAGCAGATTCTCGATTATAAGGTGCTCGTCTACTTCTGCGAGGGGAATGACAAAGAAAAGCTCGATTGGTTCCGCATCATCAATATCGCGGGAGAACGGCTCACGGAGCAGGAGCTCCGCAACGCGACCTATACGGGCCCGTGGCTCACGCACGCGAAGTCCGTTTTCAGCAAGACGGGCTGCGCCGCCTATCTTTTGGCCAAGGACTATGTGAGCGGTTCGCCCATCCGTCAGGAAATTTTGGAGACCGCCCTCGACTGGATGAGTAAGGGGCACATCGAGGACTACATGGCGGAGCATCAGCACGAGCCCAACGCGAACGAGCTCTGGACGTATTTCCGTAACGTCATCGAGTGGGTGAAGCTCACCTTTGTGAAGTACCGCAAGGAGATGAAGGGGATCGCCTGGGGTGCGCTGTACGATGAGTTCCACGGGCAAACTTTCGACACTGCGGCGTTGGAGCAAACAATCGCCGACCTGATGGCGGACGACGACGTGACGAACAAGAAGGGGATCTATCCCTATCTTTTGACGGGGAAGGAAAAGTTTCTGAATCTCCGTGCCTTTACCGAGAGCCAAAAGCGGCAGGCCTATGAGCGGCAGGGCGGGATCTGTCCCTATTGCGCCAAGGAGCATCGCGCAAAGACGCATTACGAACTTAATGAGATGGAAGGGGATCACATCACGCCGTGGTGTGAGGGCGGCAAGACGGTCCCCGAAAATCTGCAAATGCTCTGCAAAGAACACAACCGGGCAAAGAGCAGCAGATAGAAGATAGAAGCGCACCCGCTGTATGACGGCCCTTTTGGGAAAATCCCCGAAAGCGTTTGACAAATTCCAAAAAAGCGTATAATATAATGGAGACAGATCCATGGGCCTGTTACGGATTCGATTGCAAGCGGATCTTGTCGGACGCACGTCGGAGGCTCGGCTCCGTAAAAACGGAAATAATTTAATTGCTGACGAAAAATCCAGCAGACGCGCTTCCGCGCGCAGAGCTTCTGCTCGCCGCGTAGCGCTTGCGGCTTAACCTTTAAGCCCCGTCCTTCCTCGGAGGCCTACGGCCGGGGACAGGGCGTAATCAAGTAGGGAACGTTGCCCTTTGGCGGATCTCCCCCAAGGGGCGAGGCATTCCGGAGATGTGCATGCGGAGGAGTTTGTCTGCGGACTCCCCGCCTGCGGGAACGACCACAGACTAAGCGTGTAGTGTCCGCATCTGAACCTTGTAAGACCGGAGTTCGACTCTCCGCAGGTCCACCATAACAAGCAAATACGCACAGGGTGGGCGGTGCGTATTTGACACGAACAAGTCCACCACAGACGGCGCCGCAGGGCGCCGTTTTTTGTGGTGAAGAGCAAATCCCTCAGTGTCCCTCTCTCGCTGCCCCTTTTAGGGGAAGTGGCGAACGGAGTGAGCCAAAGGGGTTTTAACCCTATCCCCCGTTACGCGGGTACTGTCTCATGCGGGTAGAGACCCGCATTCGGTCAGCATTTGCCCGAGCATATGGGCAAATGCCAAGAAAATTTTGCGCCAAAGATTATCAATCTTTGGCAGAATGCAAAATTTTCCCTAAGAGGGGCAGCAAGGGGACGCGGGGAGACGGGGCGTCAAGGAGGCAGGGGCCGCAGGGGATGACACCCCCTCAGTCACCTGTGGTGACAGCTCCCCCTCGAGGGGGAGCCAAGGGACGGAGAATGGCGGCGCGACAGCTCAGGCGGAAAAGGCTCCATAAATAGAATGGTCGCCTTTTCCCGCCATCCCCAAGGAAGGACCCCTCGAGGGGAGCCGAGATAGGCGCAGATGAAAAATTTATGCTTTTCCCGAGGAAGAGCTAAAAGTAGCTTGCCTTTTTGGGCGCGGCAGTTTATAATAGTGAGACAAAAGCTGAATCGGGCGGGATCCGCCCCGCGGAGAAGAAATGGAAAAAGAATTCAGAACGGAAAGCGACTCGGTCGGCGAACTCTCTTTGGACAGCGAGGCATACTACGGGATCCAGACGCTGCGCGCAAAGGGAAATTTCGAGATCACGGGTACAAAACTCAATTTTGCATTCATACGGAACATTGTGCTCATCAAGAAGGCCGCCGCCATCGTCAATAAGTCCTACGGGCTTCTTGACGAAAAGAAGGGAGACGCCATCATTGCCGCCTGCGACGAGATCCTGCACGGCAAGCACCGCCGCGACTTCATCGTGGACGCGGTGCAGGGCGGCGCAGGGACTTCCGCCAACATGAATGTCAATGAAGTCATCGCCAACATCGCCATCGAGAAGCTCGGCGGCAAAAAGGGCGATTATTCCGTCGTCAGCCCGAACGACGACGTCAACATGGAGCAATCCACAAACGACGACATTCCCACGGCGGGGAAACTCACCGTGCTCACCCTATCGAAAGAGCTCATCGCCGAGCTCCGCCGTCTCTATGAGGCATTGAAGGCGAAGGCGAAGGAGTTCGACGGCATTCTGAAAATGGGGAGAACGCAGTTGCAGGACGCCGTTCCCATGCGTCTCGGGCAGGCGTTCCGCGCCTTTGCGACGGCGATCGGGCGGTCGAAGGAGCGGATCGAGCAGTCCCTCGGTGAAATGCGTACCATCAACATGGGCGCGACGGCGATCGGGACGGCGATCAACACGCGGGAAGCCTATTTTACCCACATCACCGAGGAACTGTCCCTTCTTTCGGGGGAAAATTTACAGCGGGCGGACGACCTCTTCGACGGGACCCAGAACGTGGACGGGTTTGCGGCGGTCTCGGGCACGTTGAAGGCGCTCGCGGTCAATCTCTCTAAAATGTGCAACGATTTAAGGCTGATGTCCAGCGGGCCGCGGACGGGCCTCGGCGAGATCATTCTGCCCGCCACGCAGAACGGCTCTTCCATCATGCCGGGGAAGATCAACCCCGTCATCCCCGAAGTCGTCAACCAGGTGGCGTTCCTCGTCATCGGGCACGACGTCACGGTGACGATGGCGGCGGAGGCGGGACAGCTCGAACTCAACGCCTTCGAACCGATCATCTTCTACCAGCTCTTCGAATCCCTGCGTGCACTCACGGGCGCCGTGAAGACGCTCACTGATAACTGCATTGCGGGCATTGCCGCCAACCGCGAGCGGTGCGCCGAGTGGGTCAACAGGAGCGTCGGGATCGTCACCGCGCTCAATCCCTACATCGGGTATCTGAAGGCGGCGGAGATCGCCAAGGAATCCCTCAAAACGGGGGAGCCCATCCGCTCGATCGTGCTCCGCGAGGGGCTGATGGACGAAAAAAAGCTCGACGAGGTATTGGATCCGCTCCTTCTCACCGAGCCCTGCGGCGGGAGACTGTGACCCCGCCCCGACTTAACCGAAAACCCGCCGTGCTCATGACGGCGGGCCGTTTTTTTGACTGCGGAACTGCGTGGCGGTGACGCCCGCTTCCTTTTTGAAAAAGCGCGAAAAATTATGCGGGGAGGGGAAATTCAGGTAGTAGGCGACTTCGGAGACGGTATAGTCCGTTTCGAGGAGCAACCGCTTCGCCTCGCCGAGGCGGCAGAGCGTGAGATAGCGCTTGAGGGTGATCCCCTCCGTGCCGTGAAAGACCGCGGAGAGATATTTTTCATGATACCCGAGTTCCCGCGCGATGTCCACGACCCTGATCTCAGAGAAGCGGTGAAAGGCGACAAAGCTCTTGATGGCCTCCGAGAGGCGTATCTGCGGGGAAATCGGCTTTTCGCCCTGCTCCTGCCCGCGGGCGAGCTCGGTGAGGAGCAACGTCGCAAGATAGCGGGAGCGCATGCCGCGCGGCTGTTCTGCCTCCGAACGGAGGAGCATATGCGCAAGCGTGACGATGTTCTCCCTGTCCCTGAATGCCGCATGCGGGGGAAGGGAGAGAGAGGCGGGGAGCGCTTCGCAGCGGAAGTGCATCCAATAGAAGCGGCAGCGCGATACCCTCGTCCCGTGCTGGATGCGGGTGGGAGACATGATGAGATATTCCCCCGCCGAGACATGGTATTCCCTGTCCTCGTCGGCGATGTAGAGCTCGCCCTCGGTGACGATCATCATTTCATACTCGAAGAGCCGCCGCGTCAGGTGCTTCCAGTCCTTTTGCGGGGAGATGAATTCGCCGAACCAGAGCATGTCTAAAGGAGCGTCTAAACAGAAGTGTAACATCTTACCTTTTGATACCCTTACATTTCTTTCTGAGATTGCGGAATTTTGGTAATATACTATAATGATAATACCATATGATCCGCAAACTTGCAAGTGTTGCGGAAAAAAATCAAAGAAATTTGGGGGAAAACGCAGGTATGGAACAGAAAAAGAAGAAAAAGTTCGGGCTCGGGCTTCTTTCCGCCTTACTTTGTGTGCCGTTTGCATTCGGCATGCTCGCGGGGTGCGGTTCGGGCGGCGGCCGGGAGGCGCAGACTCCGAACGGAGAACAGGAAGGAGAACAAGGCGGTGAACAAGGAGGAGAACATGATGACGGCCAAGGAGATGATCCCGTGACGCCCGCAGTGACGGAGCAGTCCAAGACGCCCGACGCCCGTGCGGTGGAGTATACGGCGCTCTCCGAGTCGGCGAACCTCGACGCATATGCGGAAAACGCGCTCGAAAAGGAGATCGACTATCTTCTTTCGCTCGAGGCGAATAATTTACTCTACAATTTCCGCGAGAATGCGGGTCTCGGCACCCGTACCGGCAAGCGTTACGGCGGCTGGGAGAACAGCCTGATCGCGGGGCACACGATGGGGCACTATCTTTCGGCGCTTGCGCAGGCATATGCGAACGGCGGGACTTCGGAAGAACAGCGGACGAAGCTCAACAGCCGTATTTCGAACATCATTCGGGAGCTCCAAAAGTGTCAGGCGGCGGAAGATGACCCCGCAACGGGCGCAAAGAAGGGCTTTTTGTGGGGGGCGAATGTTTCGGACGCGCACACAGACAATGTCGAATTCCAGTTCGATAACGTCGAAGCGGGTCTGACAAACATTTTCGGCGAGGCATGGGTGCCGTGGTACACCATGCACAAGATCTTGGCGGGGCTTCTCGATGTCTACCGCTACAACGGAAACGAGACGGCGCTCGAGATCGCCCGCGGGCTCGGGGACTGGGTCTACAACAGGGTGAGCAAGTGGTCGGAAGAGCTGAGGGCGAAGGTACTCTCTATCGAATACGGCGGCATGAACGACGCGCTGTATACCCTCTATGCGCTCACGGGCGAGGAAAAATACGCCGTTGCGGCGCACAAGTTCGACGAAGATATCCCCACGCAGGGGACGTTCCAGTCCGTACCGATGACGGAACGGATCCTTTCGGATGACGCGAACTATTTGCGGGGACAGCATGCGAACACGACGATCCCCAAAGTCATCGGCATTCTCAACGGCTATATCAGCCTGAAGGGGAAGACGGTCGGGGGCGTGACGGGGGAGACGGGCAGGACGTCCGTCGACCAATATCTCGAGGTCGCCGAAAAATTTTGGACGCGGGTCGTCGAACATCACTCCTATGTGACGGGCGGCAATTCGAACGACGAGCATTTCCAGAATGACGACAGCCAGTGGGCGATCAAGTCCAACATCAACTGCGAGACCTGCAATACCTACAACATGCTCAAGCTCTCGAGGATGCTCTTCACCCTCACCAAGGAGAAGAAGTATCTCGACTATTACGAAAATACGTACATCAATGCGATCCTCTCCTCGCAGAATCCAGAAACGGGCATGACGATGTATTTCCAGCCCATGGCGCCCGGGTATTTCAAGGTGTATTCCTCTGAGACCAACCACTTCTGGTGCTGTACGGGCAGCGGCATGGAGAGCATGTCTAAGCTCAACGACAGTATCTACTACGACGCGGGCAATGCGACCTATGTCGCCATGTACATGAGCTCCACTTACGAGACGGACGCCGTCTCCCTGAAAATGACGGCCGATCTTGAAACTTCGGACACCGTCACCATCAAGGTGGAAAAGGGGGAGACCATCCTGCGCCTCCGCCGTCCCGACTGGACAACGGCGTTCTCCCTCAAAGTGAACGACAATACGATCCCCGTTGCGGATTCGGACGATTTCGCTTCCGTCGAGGTGCATGCAGGGGAGACGGTCACCCTCGTTCTGGGCAAGAACATTACCGTCCATACCCTGCCCAATGCCAAGGGCGTCTATGCCTTCAAATACGGGCCTTTCGTGCTCTCGGAGCAGCTCGGGACGGAGAACATGACGACGACGAGCCACGGCGTGGAGGTGCTCAAACCCAAAGAGGCGGTCGGCACGGCGAAGTATGCGACAACGAAGAACGACCTTGCGGATTTCAGGACCCATATCAACGACTATATGACGCGGAACGCCGACGGGACGTTCACCCTCACGGGGATCGAGGGCGGCCCGCTCACCTACGTCATCCATTACAAGCAGTACACCCACCGCTATGCAATCTATCTCACCTTCGAGGGCGAGGATACGGCGGCTCCCGAAAATCCCGAAGAGCCCACAATCGAGTATACCGATATCGAGGCGGTCATCCAGCCCGGGCGCGGGCAGTACGAGGGCGGCGGCTTCTTAGAGGGAGAAGAGGGCTCCATCGGCAATGCGGCGGGCTCCCGCGCGGCAAAGGCGGACGGAGAATTCTCCTACTGGATCGGCGTCGACAAGAGCGCCCCCGAGAGCAACTATATCATGACGGTCTTCGCAAAGTCCGACAACGGCAAGACGATCCGCATGAGCGCGAACGGCAAGGTGTTCTATGAAAAGACATTGAATTATACGGGCACGGACGATCTCTATGACGTGTTCATTCCTATTCCCGCTTCCGTCGTGAATGCGGCGGAGAACAAGTCTCTCGGCGATCCCGCGACGACGAACACGCGCGTCAAGGTCACGATCTCGAGTGCGAAGAGCGGCGAGGCCTCCGCACAGCTTCACACCTATTTCAAGACGGTAAAGATCGACGGGAAGCTCCATGATGAAACCATCGCCTACTTTGTGGATTGCGGGGACTACGACCCCTCGACGCTCTCTTCGGGCGATAAGTTCGGCATGCTCAACTCCGTCACCGAACAGGCGTACGGCGCAGACCCCCTGACGGGCAGAATGTGGGGGATCGTGGACGAGGCGGAAAATGCAACATGGGGGGACGGCGACGTGCCCGTTGAGGGGAGCGTTGTGACCAATTCGACGTGGGCGCAGGAGAATCAGGATCCGCCCGTCGGGGACGGAGCGGGCAAGACGCAGACCAACCGTTACACCAAGAACCAGTTCGAGAAAGGCTGGCAGACGTTGAAGCTCGCCTATAAATTCGAGCTCGCGGACGGGGAATACACGGTGAAGATGTACTTTACGGACCCGTGGAATTGCTCTAAACACGCCGATGTTTCGGCAAACGGCGTGGAAAAGCTCACGGACGTCGAATGCAATCAGGAAGTTTCCTTTACGGTCACGGTGACGGACGGCGTACTTCTTCTCGAGATCACCAACCCCGTCAACCAATCCGCAAACGATCTGTGCATCAACCTCTGCTATATTGAAATTTTGTACGCGTAAAATTTCGTTGAATTTCTTTTTTCGTCTGCGCCTTGGGGCGCATGCTCAAAAATAAATTCAACGAGGAATGTAACGCGTATGGGATATTAAGTTGCGGCTCGAATACGCTTATCACGACATGAAGGCTCCCGTAGGGTGCCAAATGGGGGCGCCCACGGCGGAAGTGAATTCCGCCTAAGGCAAGTAATTTGGAATGTTTCGCTCGATTTCTTTGTGAAAGTCCGCCCGAAACGGGCGGACTTTCAAAATAAATGCGAGCGGGGGGTTCATTCTTTTGCCTTGTAGTTATGATTCGGCCGTCCCTTTTCTGTTTCACAGGACAGTAAGGTTCCCGTAGGGTACCAAATAGGGTGCGCTTAGGCAGGGAGACCCTGCCACGCGCCGTAATGCCGTAATTTAGAATAAAGGACCTCTCGGCGCCCCTTGTAGGGGAGCTGTCACGAACGTAGTGAGTGACTGAGGGGTTTCCTGATGCCAAGTTTCCGAAAACCCTATCCCCCGCTACGCGGGTACTTCCCCTAAAAGGGGCAGCAAGAGGCCTTCCCCCCGAAGAGGGGAAGGCAAGGAGACAACAAAAGCCCGTCGGGGAACCGACGGGCTTTTGCATACCGAAAAAAGCGGGAGGGTCAGATCCCGTCGAAGGCGAGGCGGACGCCCATGTCGCGGATGAGCTTGTTGGCGGTCTTGACCCGCTCCGCCTTGTATTCGCGGGCGATGTGGCTGTCGAACCCGACAGACAGCTTCACGCCCGCATTTCGTACGATCTCCTGCTGTTTCTTGTTACGGAAAAACTCCGCCGCATAGCCGTAGGTGCGGAAGGAATGCAGACTGTCGAAATTGACGTTGATCTCCCAAAAAATATTTGCTTCCGCGAGTTTGCGGAGATAGCGGTTGGGCTCCTCCCCGCGGCGGGCGAGGAATCCAAAGAGGTCGGTGTGGGCAATGCCGACGGGGCAGCCGCACCGTTTTGCGAAGGAGAAGATGTCTCCCTTCATCATTGAATCGGCGTTATCGAGATCTTCGACGAGGCAATAGTCGAAGAAGGAGACGTCGGCGGGGAGCACATAGGCATCTCTTGTGAGGCGGGTGGCGATCTCCAGCCCGCACAAAACTTTAATGCGGTTGCGGTAGCGTTCCGCGCTCGTCTTGACATGGTCGTAATAGCGGACGAGAGATAGGCCATAGTCGGCGTCAAGGCAAGGCCCTTGATCGTAACAGACGTCCGTCCGCCCGCAACCGACGCCGTAGCTGTGGTCGGAGATCCCGAGGAGCCCGACGCCGCCTAAGATCGCCGTCTCGATCACTGTCTCGATTTTGTCCTTAGAGTCGAAAGAATAATAAGTGTGTGCGTGTAAGTCCTGTATCATATTGTCCTCACTCTGTCCTTTTTTATTATAACGGCATGCGCGGAAGAAATCAAGATGTTATGAAAAAATTTATTGTTCATTTTCGTGCTCGTTTTGGGCTGTATCTGCTTGTTTTTGAGCGCTAAAATGTTTTTTTGCCGACTTTATGAACAAATATAGACACGGCATGAAAAGTATGATAGAATTAAACATGAAAAATAGGCGGAAAAGTTTTGTTTTTCACAAACATCCGCCCACGGAGAAACTATGAAAATACTTGTTGTCAACGCGGGAAGCTCTTCTCTCAAATATCAGCTCTTCGATATGGGAAAGGGGACCGTGCTTGCGAAGGGGAACTGCGAGCGGATCGGGATCGACGGGCGGATCACGCACAAGCGGCCGTCCAAGGAAGATTTTTCCGCCTCGCCCGCCTTTCCCGACCACCGTGCGGCGATCGGCTACGTGCTCCGTCTTCTGACCGATCCAACGTACGGCGTGATCGGGAGCGTCGGTGAGATCGCGGCGGTGGGGCATAGGTTCGCCCACGGCGGCGAACGCCTGCGCGAGTCCGCCGTCCTCGGGGACGAGGAACTTGCCTATCTCGAGAGCATCGTCGGGCTCAATCCCCTGCACGGACCGCCCGCCATCAGCGGCTTCAAGGCGTGCAGGGCGGAGATGCCCTCCGTCAAGCATGTGGGAGTGTTCGATACCTCTTACTATTCCTCGCTTCCCGACTACGCCTATATCTACCCCCTTCCCTACGAGCTGTATGAGGAGAAGAAGATCAGGCGGTACGGCTTCCACGGCACCTCGCACCGCTATGTGGCGGGGAAGGCGCAGGAACTTTTGGGAGATCCCAATGCAAAGATCGTCACCTGCCATCTCGGCAACGGCGCTTCCATCACGGCGACGGTGAACGGGAAGGCGGTGGACACCTCGATGGGCTTCACCCCGCAGGACGGCGTCCCCATGGGTACGCGGAGCGGCGCTCTCGACCCGACGGTCGTCACCTACATCATGAGGGAATGTGGCCTTACCGCCGAGGAGACAGAAAAGCTCCTCAATGAAAAATCGGGGCTTTTGGGCGTCTCGGGGGTGTCGAGCGACTGCCGCGACGTGGAAGAGGCGGCGGCAAAGGGGAACATGCGGGCAAGCCTTGCGATGCGCATCCTCGTCCACAATGTGAAAAAACTCATCGGCGCCTACTATGCGGAGATGAACGGCATCGACGCGCTCGTCTTTACGGCGGGCATCGGCGAGAACGACAGGGCGCTCCGCGCCGAAGTGTGCGGCGGGCTCTCCGCTCTCGGGATTTCCGTCGACGAAGCCGTCAATGCGACCTGCCCCCGCGGCGAGATCTGCGACATTTCGGGGAAGAACGCCCGCGCAAGGACGTTCGTCATCCCCACCAACGAGGAATATATGATCGCGCGCGACACGCTCGCCCTCGTCTGAATCTGCAAAATAAAACATGAGGATATAAATTATGGCTATGAAATCTGTATTCGAAATCAAGAAGGAAATCTGCGAAGTAGGGCATAAGCTCTATGCGAAAAACTTTGTGGCGGCGAACGACGGCAACATTTCCGTCAAGATCAACGACCACGAATTTTACTGCACGCCGACGGGCGTCTCCAAGGGGTCGCTCACGCCCGACATGATCATCAAAGTGGACGCGGAGGGGAACAAGATCGAGGGCAAACTCAATCCCTCTTCCGAGATCAAGATGCACATGCGCGTGTACCGCGACCGCCCCGACGTCAATGCGGTCGTCCATGCGCATCCGCCCGTCGCGACGGCGTTCACGGTCGCGGACATCGACCTCGACCAGTACATTCTGCCCGAGGCAGTCCTCACGATCGGCGACGTGCCCACCTGCGACTACGGCACCCCCTCCACGATGGAGATCCCCGATTCGCTGGAACCCTTCATCCAGAGCCACGACGCCTTCCTGCTCCGCAACCACGGTGCGCTCACGGTCGGGTGCGACCTCACAAAGGCATTCTTCATCATGGAAGAAGTCGAGTTCAACGCGATCATCTGCAAGCACGCGATGGAGCTCGGCGCCGTCCACGAGATCCCCAACGAACAGCTCAAAAAGCTCATGGAGCTCCGCAAGAAGATGCACCTCACGGGGCGCCATCCCGGGCTCGACCTCGGCGAGGAAGAAAAGCCCGTTTCCGCTTGCAGCAAGGAAGAACTGGTAGAGACCATTACGAAGAGGGTGCTCGAAGCCCTCGGCAAATAAACGGGAGGTGATCCTATGGCGATCAATTGGACGGAAGCGCAGATCGAAGAGGTGGTCAAAGCCGTCATGAGCGGACTTTCCGCCGAACAACAGCCGACCGCATCGTGGGACGCCTCGGGGTATAACGGAAGAGCGTACATCGGCGTATTCGAGGACATGAACGACGCGATCGACGCGGCGACGGCGGGCTATAAAGCCGTCCGTGCGATGTCGCTCGAAGAGCGGGAGAAGGTCATCGGCAAGATCCGCGAGCTCTGCCGCAGCGAGGCCGCTACCATGGCGGAACTCGGGGTTGCCGAGACGGGCATGGGGCGCGTCGAACACAAGACGGCGAAGCACATTCTCGTCGCCGACAAGACGCCCGGCACTTCGGACATCGTCTCCGCGGTCAAGACGGGGGACTACGGTCTCACCCTCACCGAGATGGCGCCCTTCGGCGTCGTCGGGAGCATCACCCCGAGCACCAATCCGTCGGAGACAGTGCTCTGCAACAGTATCGGCATGATCGCGGCGGGCAACGGCGTGGTATTCAATCCCCACCCGCACGCCATCGCGACTTCCAATTATGCGGTCGATCTCGTCAACCGTGCGAGCGCCGCAGTGGGCGGGCCGCGCGTGCTCGTCGCCTCGGTGAAAAAACCGACCCTTGACTCGGCGCAGACCATGTACCATCATCCCGCCATCCGTCTCCTCGTCTGCACGGGGGGCCCGGGCGTTGTCAAAAGCGTTCTTTCGAGCGGGAAGAAGGCGATCGGTGCGGGCGCGGGCAATCCTCCCGTTATCGTCGACGACACCGCCGACGTGAAGAAGGCGGGCAAGGACATCATCGACGGCTGCAGTTTCGACAACAACCTTCCCTGCATTGCGGAGAAAGAAGTGTTCGTATTCGAAAACGTTGCGGACGAACTCATTGCCTCGATGAAGGCAAACGGCGCATACATGATCACGGCTGCGCAGGCGGATGAGCTCGCGAAGATCGTTCTCGTCGAGAGCAAGGATCCAAAGACGGGCATCGTCAAAAAATCAGTCAGCCGCGCGTGCGTCGGAAGGGACGCCGCGGTGCTCCTCAAAAAAATCGGGGTGAGCGTGGGCGCGGACGTGCGCTGCATCATCTGCGAGACGGACTTCATGCACCCCTTTGTGCAGTATGAGCTCATGATGCCCATTCTCCCCATCGTGCGGGTGAAGGACATCGACGAAGCGATCGACCTTGCGGTCAAGGCGGAGCACGGCTGCCGCCACACCGCGCACATGCACTCCAAGAACATCGATCATCTCACCCGCTTTGCGCGGGCGGTGGAGACGACTATTTTCGTCAAGAACGCGCCTTCCTATGCGGGGATTGGCTTCGGAGGGGAGGGACACACCACCTTCACGATCGCGGGCCCCACGGGCGAGGGATTGACGAGTGCGCGCAGTTTTACGAGATACAGAAGATGCGTGCTGTCAGACAGCTTCCGCATTATCTAATAAGTTAAGGAGGTTCGAATGGATATTTCCGCTTCGCAGGTAGAGAGCATCGTCCGTAAGATCTTAGGCGAGATGGGCGGTTCCGGCAAGTCGGCGCCGCAGGGCATTCCCAAGACGGCGAAAGTCGCAATGCTCACCGCGCCCAAGAAGATCGAAGTCAAGGAATTTCCCGTCCCCGCGCTCACCGACGACGACATCCTCGTCAAGGTGGAAGGCTGCGGCGTGTGCGGCACCGACGTGCACGAGTGGAAGGGGGATCCCTTCGGCATCATTCCCGTGACGCTCGGACATGAGGGCACGGGCGAGATCATCTACCTCGGCAAAAACATCAAGTGCGATACGGCGGGTAATCCCATCAAAGTGGGCGACAAGCTGGTGACGAGCGTCATCAGCTGCGGCGATTGCTACATCTGCCGCAACCATCCCGCCAACACCAACCTTTGCGAGAGGCAGGGCGTGTTCGGGCTCATCCCTCACAGCGACGCACAGCCGCTCACGGGATGGTTCTCCACCCACCTTCTCATCCGCGGGAAGGGCGCGACCTATTTCGTCGTGAACGACCTTGATTTGCAGGAGAGAATGCTTCTCGAGCTCGCCTGCGTGTGCGTACACGCGTTGAAACGGGCAAACGGCACGGGGCTACTCAACTTCAATTCCAAGGTATTGGTGCAGGGGCTCGGTCCCGTGGGGCTCGTGATGGTGAGCGTGCTCCGCGCCGCGGGGATCAATCACATCATCGCGGTAGACGGCACGCCCATGCGTCTCGACATGGCGAGAAAGCTCGGCGCAAAGACGATCGTGAACTTCCGCGAGACGCCCGCCTTGGAAGACAGGGTGAAGATCGTCAAGCAGGCGGCGAACGGCGTGGGGGCGGACTTCGCCTTCCAGTGCACGGGCGCACCCGCGGCGGCGAAGGACATCTACGAGTACATCCGTCGGGGCGGCGGGCTCTGCGAAATGGGATTCTTCGTCAATAACGGCGAATATCCCGTCAATCCGCACTTCGCGATGTGCAATAAGGAGATCAACCTCGTCGGTTCGTGGGATTACAGCGCGGACGACTATCCCACCACGATGGCATTCCTGCGTCAGGCGCGCGAGATGAATATCCCCATCAAGGAGATCATCACGCACAGCTTCCCGCTCGACCGTCTCCAAGAGGCGATGGAAGTCAATGTCTCGCAGAAGGGGATCAAGATCTGCTACGTTGCAGAGTAAAGGAGAAACAGTATGGCGCTCGGCATGATCGAAGTATTCGGATTTTCGACGGCGATCGTCGTCGCCGACGCCATGGCAAAGGCGGCGGAGGTCGAACTCGTCGCCATCGACAAGAATAAACCCGCGGCGGGGGATGCGGCAAGAGTGCCCCTCGTCATGGTAGTGAAAGTGGAAGGCACGGCCGCGGCGGTGGAAGCCGCGATCGAGGCAGGCAAGCGCGAGGCGGAAAAGCGGGAGCTTTACATCACCCACAAGGTGATCGCCCGCCAGAGCGAGGACATCGAGTGGTTCGCCCGCTTGAACGCCCTCGGCAAAGATAAACTCAGAAAAATTTAGAAAATCTATTAAAAAAGGAGATATAGAACTATGTTGGAAGCATTGGGTATGGTCGAAACGAGAGGACTTGTTGCGGCAATCGAAGCAGCAGATGCGATGGTCAAGGCGGCGAACGTCGTCCTCATCGGCAGCGAGAAGATCGGCAGCGGGCTCGTCAGCGTCATGGTGCGCGGCGACGTCGGCGCCGTTCAGGCAGCCGTTCAGGCAGGGACCGCGGCAGCGACTGCGCTCGGCGAAGTGATCGCGACGCACGTCATTCCCCGTCCTCATTCGGATGTCGAAAAACTTCTTCCCGTCATCAAATAAATTCTTTTTGAGAAGGAAAGATGAAAGCGATCGCTTTGCTCGAAGTGCAGGCCATGGTCGCCGCAATTGTGGGACTTGACGCGATGGTGAAAGCGGCGGACGTGGAACTCATTCATGTGGAAAAACGCCTCGGCGGCAGACTGGTGACGGTCGTCGTCGAAGGCGAGGTTTCCGCTGTCATGGCGGCGCTAAAAGCCGGCGCCGCTGCGGCGGCGGGGGCGGGAAAGGTGAAAGCCACAGAGGTGATCGCCAATCCCCACCCCGACGTCATGCGTTTTTTGACGACAGGCTAATTTTTCGGAGGTATACTATGGAAGCATTGGGTATGGTCGAAACGAGAGGGCTCGTGGCGGCGATCGAAGCGGCGGATGCGATGGTCAAGGCGGCGAACGTCGTCCTCATCGGCAGCGAAAAGATCGGCAGCGGACTCGTCAGCGTCATGGTGCGCGGCGATGTCGGCGCGGTGAAATCGGCCGTGGAAGCGGGCACGAGAGCGGCGACGGCGCTCGGCGAAGTGATCGCAACGCACGTCATTCCCCGCCCCCATTCCGACGTCGAAAAGCTCCTTCCCACCCTCAAATAAGAGCGGGAAGACGGGCGTTTCGTCTGCAAATGCATGCAGGCTTTTTTCTCATATCGTTTTTCAGAGGGAAGTGTTCGGAATGAACCCCCACCCCTACCCCGCCCCCTTAAAAAGGGGGCAGGCGAGGACAAAGATGCCCCCCTTAGATAGGGGGCAGGCGAGGACAAAGATGCCCCCCTTAAAAAGGGGGCAGGCGAGAGCAAGGACAAAGAGGCGTTATTATGGAAATTTCAAGCGCGCAGATCGCGGCAATGGTCAAGAGCATTCTCGACAACATGGCAGAAGAGGACGGCGGGATCCCCGTCGGGGTCTCCAACCGTCATATCCATCTGACGAGGGAGGACGCGGATACCCTCTTCGGGGCGGGCTATGAGCTCACCCCCCTCAAAGATCTGTCCCAGCCGGGGCAGTACGCCTGCAAGGAGCTTCTGACCCTCATCGGTCCCTCGCTCCGTCCCATCGAGAACGTGCGCGTGCTGGGGCCCCTCCGCAGTAAATCGCAGGTGGAGATCTCGGCGACCGATTCTTACGTTCTCAAAGTGAAGCCCCCCGTGCGGGAGTCGGGCAACGTCCGCGGCTCCGCACCCATCACGATCGTCGGTCCCAAGGGAGTGGTGTGCCTCAAAGAGGGGTGCATCATCGCCAACCGTCACATCCACATGTCTTTGGACGACGCGAAAAAGTATGGCGTCAAGGACGGCGACACGGTGACGGTGGACGTCGAGGGCAAGCGCCGCACCCGCTGGTACGACGTGCAGATCCGCGCGAGCGAAAACTTCCGCCTCGAGATGCATGTCGACACCGACGACGCGAACGCGGCGGGCATCGGAAACGGCGACAGAGTCCGTATTGTCAAGGAGTAAGGCTGTGTTAAGAGGAATTATCAGAGGGAATATCGTCTCCACACGCAAGCAGGATTCGCTCATCGGGGCGAAGTTCATGGAGGTGGAGATCATGCAGAACGGCGCGCTTACGGGGCAATATCTCATCGCGATCGACAGTGTGGGCGCCGGCATCGGGGAGACCGTTCTCATCACGGTCGGCAGTCCCGCACGGCTTGCCCTGCAAAACAGGGAGATGCCCACGGATGCTGTCATTGTGGGTATCGTGGATTGAAGTCTATGGATTTCGAAACACTCAAACGACAAATGCAGGAGGCGGGGATCGCGGGCGCGGGCGGCGCGGGCTTTCCCTCTTACGGGAAACTCTCCGAAGGGCTCCAAGTGCTCCTCGTGAACGGCTCGGAATGCGAACCCCTCCTCTATACCGACTATCATCTCCTCAAACGGGAGCTTTCTACCGTGCTTGCGGGCGCGGAAACGGTTGCGGAGACTTTGGGGATCCCCGAAGTGCTTCTCTGTATTAAGACGCATACGGCGGAGCGGCTCGGCATGAAGGACGGCGGGCGTCTTTCAGGGCGCGTGCGCGTCAAGCTCCTTCCCGACGTCTATCCCGTGGGGGACGAGGTCAGTCTCATCTATCAGGCGACGGGCAGGCTCGTGCGGCCGGGAGAACTCCCGAAGTCGGCGGGCGTCCTCGTTTACAATGCGGAGACGGTTTACAACGTGGGCGAAAAATTGCTTACGGGAGAAGATGTCACTACCAAGTGGATCACCGTGGGCGGCGCTGTCCCCGAGCCCTTTGTCGTGCGCGTTCCGCTCGGAACGCCCGTCTCATCCATCTTTGAAAGGCATTCCGTCACCGTCCCCGAGGGTTATGCCGTGCTCGACGGCGGCCCCTCGATGGGGAAACTCATCGACCCCGAACGGGCGGTCGTCACCAAGACGACGAAGGGGATCTTAATTTTGCCCGAGAGCATCGAAGCGGTCCGCAGTAAGCGGATAGACGCGGAGATGTCCGTTGCGCGCGCCGAGACGGCGTGCTGCCAGTGCACCCGCTGCACCGACGTATGCCCCCGCGCCCTTCTCGGGTATCCCATCGAACCGCACAAGCTCGTGCGGACGTCGCCGCAGGCGGCGGAAGCGGATGCAAGCCTCGTGCTCGCGGCATCTCTTTGCTGCGGCTGCGGGCTGTGCACCGATTTTGCATGCTGCCAAGGGATCTCGCCCAAGGCAGTCATCGATCACTACAAAGGCGTGCTGAAAAAGCACGGACTGCGGTATACCCGACGGACGGAGCCGAAAGTCTCTTCCGACCGCGAATACCGCATGATTCCCGTCGAACGCTGGAAAAAGTCGCTCGGCGTGGAAAAGTTCGACAAGATCCCCCGTTATCTCGGAGAAGAGAGTTACTCCCGCGTGGAGCTTCCTCTCCTGCAATCGATCGGCGCGCCTGCCGTTCCCACGGTCGAAAACGGCGCACAGGTCGAACGGGGCCAACGCATCGCAGATCCTGCGGAGGGGCTCTCCCTTCCGCTTCACGCATCGATCGCGGGAACCGTACATATCCGTGAACGCGCGATCGTCATAGAGAGGAAATTATAATGTTCAGAGCAATCGGCGTTATCGAACTGAAAAACGTCCCCAAGGGAGTGGAAGCGACCGACGACGCGCTCAAAAGCGCGGGTGTGGAGCTCGTCTCCGCCCATCCCTCCTGCCCCGGGAAATACGAGATCATTCTCACGGGAAGCATCTCCAACGTCACCGCCTCCGTCGACCATGTGTCGGCAAAATTCGGCGATTACGTCATCGACACTTCCGTCATGGGCAGGATCGACGAGCGGGTCATCTCCGCGCTCTTCGGCACCCAGAAGAGCGAACGGAAGGGGGCGCTCGGGCTCATCGAGACATACTCCGCCGCGACCTGTATCAAGGCGGCGGACCTGTGCGTCAAGACGGCGCGGGTGGAGATCTTCGATATGCGCGTCTCCCGCGGGCTGGGCGGTAAGGGCATCGTTCTCCTCACGGGGGAGATCGGCGACGTCAACGCCGCAGTCGAAGCGGGCGCGAACTATGCAAAGAGCGCAGGCATGCTGTCCGCGACTTCGGTCATCGCGGCGCCTCATCCCGATCTTTGGGAACAGTTATAAAGGAGAAAATCCATGGAAAAGATCAAATTCGTTGTGGAAAAGAGCGCAAGGATCGATAAGCTCGTGCATGACTTATATGCGAAGATGCCCGAGATCGAATCGGCGCGGGGGATCCTCGTCACCGAGAGCTATCAAAAGACGGAAGATCTTCCCATCATCCGCCGCAGGAGCGCGGCATTCCGCCATATCCTCGAAAATCTTCCCATCATCATCCGCGACGGGGAACTCATCGTGGGCAGCGCGACCATTGCGCCCCGCGGCTGTCAGGTCTTCCCCGAATATTCCTATGAGTGGTTGGAGGCCGAATTCGACACCGTTGCCACCCGTGCGGCCGACCCGTTTTATATCAGTGAACAGACGAAGGCGGAACTCCGCGCCGTCTATCCCTATTGGAAGGGCAAGACGTGCAGCGACCTCGCGCGCACGAACATGGCGCCCGAGGCGTACGCGGCGTTCACCGTCCACGGCATGTTTACGCCCGGCAACTATTTCTATAACGGCATCGGGCATGTCAACGTGAACTACCGCAAGGTGCTCGAAGTAGGGTACCGCGGCATCATTGCCGAGGCGAAGGCGGCGCTTGAAAAGCTCCTTCCCGAATGCCCCGAGTATGTGAGAAGGCGCAATTTCCTCCTCGCCGTCATCGAGAGCTGTGAAGCGGTGATCGTGTATGCCCACCGCTACGCAGAACTTGCGGCGGCGGAGGCAAAGAAGGCGAAGGATCCCGCCCGCCGCGCCGAGCTCGAAGAGATCTCCCGCGTGTGCGCCAAAGTGCCCGAAAACCCCGCGGAGAGCTTCCGCGAGGCATGCCAGAGCTTTTGGTTCGTCCAGCTCCTTCTCCAGATCGAGTCGAGCGGGCACTCCATCTCCCCGGGCAGATTCGACCAATACATGGATCCCTATTACGAAAGGGACAAGAGAGCGGGGAAGCTCACCGTCGAACAGGCGCAGGAGCTCATCGACTGTATCTGGGTCAAACTCAACGACATCAACAAGTGCCGCGACGCGGCGTCTGCGGACGGCTTCGCGGGCTATGGCATGTTCCAGAACCTTATCGTGGGCGGGCAGAACGAGTACGGCATGGATGCGACGAACGATCTTTCCTTCCTCTGCATCGAAGCCTCGATGCACGTCCCGCTTCCCCAGCCTTCCCTTTCCATCCGCGTGTGGAACGGCTCCCCGCAGGATCTTCTCCTCAAGGCCGCCGCGCTCACCCGCACGGGGATCGGACTTCCCGCTTACTATAACGACGAGATCATCATTCCATCGATCATGGCGCGCGGACTTACGTTAGAGGACGCCCGCGACTACTGCATCATCGGGTGTGTGGAGCCGCAGAAGGGCGGCAAGACGGACGGCTGGCACGACGCGGCATTCTTCAATATGTGCCGTCCCATGGAGCTCGTCTTTTCGAACGGCATGGACAGGGGGGTGCGCATCGGTCCCGAAACGGGCGATGTGACCACCTTTACGACCTTTGAACAGTTCTACGACGCCTATAAGACCCAGCAGAGCTACTTCATCCGCCTTCTCGTCAATGCCAACAATGCCATCGACTCGGCGCATGCCGTCCGCTGTCCGCTTCCCTTCGAATCGTGCATGGTGGACGACTGTATCGGCAGAGGCCTCTCCATGCAGGAGGGCGGCGCCGTGTATAACTTCACGGGGCCGCAGGGCTTCGGCATCGCCAACAATACCGACGGGCTCATCGCCGTACGGCAGCTCGTCTTTGAACAGAAAAAGGTCACGATGGCAGAGCTCAAAGAGGCGCTTGCCGCCAATTTCGGCTACGGGATCACGGGGGCGGCGGCAGAACGCGTTACCCGCGAGATCTCGGAAGAGCTCAAACAGCGCGGCGTCAAGGTGGACGAACGCGTCGTGCGGCTCGTCTATCAGGAAGTGACGACCGCGAGCGGGCTCGATCCCGCAAAAAAAGCGAGATACAGAGAGATCAAGCGTCTCATCGACGAGACCTGCCCCAAGTACGGCAACGACATCTATGACGTGGATATGTTCGCCCGCGACGTGGGCAACACCTACACCAAGGAGATGGAGAAATACCGCAACGTGCGCGGCGGACGGTTCCAGGCGGGACTCTATCCCGTCTCCGCAAATGTGCCGCTCGGCGCGCAGACGGGGGCGACCCCGGACGGAAGGCTCGCCTTTACGCCCATCGCGGACGGCATCGGACCCGTCTCGGGCAGGGACGTCAAGGGCCCGACCGCCACGGCGAATTCGGTCGCGAAGCTCGAGCAGAGCGTCGCTTCCAACGGCACCCTCCTCAACCAAAAATTCCACCCGTCCGCACTCGCGGGCATGGAGGGGCTCAACAAATTCGTTGCGCTCATCCGCTCCTATTTCGACCAGAAGGGGATGCACATGCAGTTCAACGTCGTCACAAGGGAGACCCTGCTCGACGCACAGAAGCATCCCGAAAAATACAAGACGCTCGTCGTCCGCGTGGCGGGTTACTCCGCCCTCTTTACCACCCTTTCGAAGGGCTTGCAGGACGACATCATCAACCGCACGCAGCAGGGCTTCTGATATGGCGACAGGCAGGATCTTCAACATCCAACGCTTCTCCATCCACGACGGGCCGGGGATCCGCACCATTGTGTTTTTCAAGGGGTGCTTTATGCACTGCGCATGGTGCTGTAATCCCGAATCGCAGCGCTATGAGATCGAGACGCTTGTCGAAAACGGCAAGGAGAAGCAGGTGGGGCGGGACGTCACGGTGGAAGAGATCATGCCCGAGATCCTTGCCGATATCCCGTTTTACCGCCGTTCGGGCGGCGGCGTCACCCTTTCGGGCGGGGAATTTTTGACCCAACCCGAATTTGCGGAAGAGCTCCTTGCGGCATGTAAGGACGAAGGGCTCCACACGGCGGTCGAATCGACGGCGAACGCGCCGCTCGCTTCCCTCGAACGGGTCCTGCCCTATATCGATTTGTATCTTCTCGATATCAAGCATGCCGACAGCGCAAAACATCGGCGCTTTACGGGCGCGGGGAACGAGCGGATCCTCGAAAACGCACGGTACATCGCGAAAAGCGGGACGGAGCTCATCGTCCGCACGCCCGTCATCCCGGGCTTCAACGATACGCCCGAGGAGATCCGCGCGATCTCCCGCATTGCCCTTTCCCTCGGCGTGAAGGAACATCACTTATTGCCCTATCACCGCCTCGGACAGGGGAAATATGAAGGACTCGGGCGCAAATATTCCCTCGACGGCGTGGAGCCGCCTTCACGGGAGAAGATGGAATTTCTCCTCTCCTGTGCGGAAGAGAGCGGGCTCCAATGCCGCATCGGGGGGTAGCATGTCCGCAAACCCCCATTCAGATTTTTCGGAGGAAGTATGGAACTTCAAGATAAAATGAGGATCGTGCAGGAGCTCGTCCCGGGCAAACAGGTGACGCTCTGCCACATCATCGCCAATCCCGACGACATTCTCTATACCAAACTCGGGCTCGACCCCAAGACGGATTACACCCGCAGTGCAATCGGCGTGCTCACGATCAGCCCCGCCGAGAGCGCCGTCATTGCGGCGGACATTGCCCTGAAATCTTCCAATTCGGACGTTGGCTTTGTCGACCGCTTCACGGGCACGCTCATCATTTCGGGCTCCGTTTCCGCGGTCGAGGCGGCATTTACGGCGATCCGCAAATACGTCATCGAAAAATTAGGGTACACCTGCTGCGAGCTCACAAGAACGTAACGCGGCAGCGCGTAAAGGGGGCGCCATATGAAAAAAATCATCCTCATCGGAAGAGTGGCGGCGGGAAAAACCACGCTCACGCAGGCGCTCCGCGGCGAGGAGATCCACTATTTCAAGACCCAATACGTCAATTATCTCGATACGATCATCGACACCCCGGGCGAATACACCGAGCTTCGGCAGACGAGCGGGGCGCTCGCCCTCTATGCGTATGAGGCGGACGTCGTCGGGCTGGTCCTTTCCGCCAACGAGCCGTACTCCATCTTTTCGCCCTGCATCACGAGCCTTGTCAACCGCGAGGTCATCGGCATCGTGTCTGGCATCGATAAACCGGACGCGAATATCGAACGGGTCTCGAACTGGCTCCGCCTTGCGGGCTGTAAAAAGATCTTTCCCGTGAGCGCGGTGACGGGCGAAGGGCTTGGCGCGATCATTTCCTATCTCGAACAGGAGGACAACACATGACGAAGGTGATTGCCTTTGCGAACAACAAGGGCGGAAGCGGGAAGACGACGACCTGCTCCAACGTGGGCTGTGCAATGGCGCTCCTCGGGAAAACAGTGCTCCTCATCGACGGGGACATGCAGCTCAATCTCACCATTTCCTATTTTGATGAAGAGCAGGCGCATGCCTTCGCCGAGAGCGGGAAAAATCTCTTCACCGCGATCAGGGAAGAGAGGAGCCTTTCGGGCTTTCTCACCCATACACCCTTTGAGGGGCTGGACATGGTGCCCTCGACTTCGCTCATGAGCGGCATCGAGTTCGAGCTTTTCTCCAAATGGCAGCGGGAGACGGTGCTCCGCAAGTGCCTGAAAGAGGTGAAGGAGCGGGGGGATTACGATTATATCCTCATCGACGCGCCCCCGACCCTCGGCGTTTGGGTGATGAACATCCTCTGCGCGTCCGACTTTGTCATCGTGCCCGTCGAGGCGAGCCCGTGGGGACTCTTTGGGCTTGCGAATATGTTCGAATTCATCGAAAAAGCGAGGGAGATCTCCCCGCAGACGGAGATTTTGGGCATCGCCGTCACCAAGGCGGACGAGCGCAAGAAATATTTCAAACAGACATTGGAGACCTTGAAGTCTCTCGAAGGGACGCGGCTCTTTGGGCAGTATGTGCGTGTTGACAGCGCCGTCGAGTGGTCGCAGGACCAGAGCCGTCCCGTCGTGGCTTTCAAAAAGACGAGCCGAAGCGCCGTCGAATATATGAATCTGACAAAGGAGATCTTGGAGTATGTCGATCGGTAAAAATGCCATCAAGAGAGTGGAAAACAACGGCTATTCGCATGTGCACAGCGACGCGCCCGATATGGAGAACAGCGTGATCGCCGAGTCCGATGCGCCCGCGCCCGTAAAACCCGCGAAGCCCGCCGCAAAACGCAAGAAGGAGCAGGGGAAAGACGGCTTCGTCCGCATCGCCATCGGCGAGGACATGCCCATCTGGCTCCTGTAAGCTGTGTTTGCCAAAATGGCTGCCCCCGTTGAAGGGGGCGGCTCCCGCATAGCGGGTGGTGGGGGTTGAAATAGGAACCCCTCCCCTACCCCTCCCCCTTCAAAAGGGGGAGGGCGTTTTTTGCCCCTCGGCGCCCTTATGAGGGGGAGCGGTGGAAAAGTCCTCATCCCGAGCGGAGCGAGCGGATCTCATAGACCCATGGACGTCCGAACTTAAGAGGGGATTCACTCGCCCCCTGCGGGGGCTCGGAATGAGGGTCCCTCTCGGCTCCCCCTTGAGGGGGAGCTGTCACCGCAGGTGACTGAGGGGGTGTCATACTGATTACGCCATACCGCATTCTCCTCATCCGTCGCGCAAGGACAGCGCGACACCTTCCCCCCGGAGCGGGGAAGGCAAGAGTTCGGACTGGATCTTCGGGATCCTTCGGGAATTACGTTTCGGACTCCGTTCATATCACTGTCTCAGGATGACGCGGTAGTCGCCTCGGCATTCATCATCAACAAGCATCAAAAAAACGGCTCCGAAAGGAGCCGTTTTTTGTAACCGAACTTATTCTTTTCCCGCCATCTTCTTGTAGCCGGCGAGGCGCTCCTTGGAGCTCTCTTCCGTCTTCTTGAAGAGTTCGTCCGCAACGGCGGGCTGGGTCTTTTTGAGGGAAGCGTAGCGCGTTTCACCCAAAATGAACGCCTGATAGTCGCCCGTGGGATCCTTGCTGTCGAGTGTGAAGGGATTCTCGCCCTTTTCTTTCAGCTCGGGGTTGTAGCGGTAGAGCTGCCAGTAGCCGCAATCGACCGCGCTCTTCTCTTCCGCCTGCGACTTCATCATGTTGATGCCGTGGTTGATGCAGGGTGCGTAAGCGATGATGAGCGAGGGGCCCTTGTACGCTTCAGCTTCCTTCAA
>CANRIY010000008.1 GCA_947630775.1 uncultured Clostridia bacterium
AGGACACATTCGCCTTCGACGGGGAGCAGTATCCCGTGACAGAAAATGCGGGAACGTTTGAGTTCAGCATCACCGATTCGGACGGCGATACGACGGATTACTCCTTCAAATTCCAAAGCATTGTCGGCGGGAATGCCTTGCTTGTCCTCACCTTTACGGAGACGACGGCAGAAGGCACGGATACGTTGACGACGTATTTCCTGCAATCGGGGGTTGACTATTACACCTACACCTTCCCCATGACTCTTGTCGGGAATTGGGCGGCACAGGGCGGCGAACCTCTGACGTTCAATGAAAACGGATTCCTTCTCGGTATCAGTCAAGGCATTGTGACGGCATATAGCGCGGCGTCAAACGAGTATCAGATTCTGGTTGCAGGCGCGACGTATTCGCTCACATACAGCATGGCTACCGCGAGCATCGCCTTGAAGAACGCCGACGGCGGGACGCTCGTCTATACAAAGGAAAAGGAGCTTGACGCCGTAAAGGGTGTTCCTCAGTTCAAAGGGACGTATAAAACGCCCGACGGGGCGCATACCGTTGAGGTCACCGAGGACGGAAAATTTTACTTCGATGATACGGAATGCACGCTGCGTCCCGCCGATTCCACGGGAACAATGCCGAATAGCTTCACGACCCGCATGAACGGCAAAACCTTCAACGTCGAGTTCTATAAGAGCTTTTTGGAAGGCGATGATTATATCACGCATTGCTGGGTATATTACAGCATTTATGAGGACACGGACAACTACACGCTGTACGCGCCTTTGCGTTATCAAGTCATTCTTCATGGAGAGGGCGGAACGCTCGAACAAACGCCGATCCATGAGGATAATCTCTATTGGATGGGCATAAGAATCACCGCCTCGGTTACCCCCAAAGAAGGCTATGAGTTTGATACGATAATGATAAACGGAAGCCCGATAACGTTCCGTACTCCCGAAAGTAGGAGAAAAACTCAAACCTTTAATTTCAATATTACTGCACAAGCATATGAGCTTTACGGTCTCCGTTACATTGCTGAATGTACATTCCGTTTGATCGACACTGAAACCGATACCGATACAGAAACCGTCAATACGGAAGGAACTTCCAACCATGAGACTGTGATTTTCAGTGATGCACAAAACGTTAAATGCTTACCTCGTAAAAAGACGATATAAGCAGACAAAGAGTGAGGGGCAGAAATGCCCCTCGCTTCACGCTATGGGAAAACTACGAAAAAAGCTCAAATGCAGGATCTGAATGACGGAAAAACGAGGCGAGTCGCAAGCGGGTCAGCGGCGACCGCCTCGCCGTCATTCCTGAATTTCTTTTATCGTTTTTTCTGCGTGGCGTGTGCTTGTCGTCAGCGAGCGAAGCGAGCGGATCTCATAGACCCACGGGCACCCGTACTTAAGAGGGGATTCGCTCGCCCCTTACGGGGCTCGGAATGAGGGATTTCTCGGCGCCCCCTTGAGGGCACCCGAAGGGCGTGCCTTGTGCTAGAGCTGTCACGCGCCCTTGCCGTGACGGAAGGTGTGTCATGAAAACATGTCATACTGAGCTCTGTCGAAGGATCACCGCATTATAAAATAAGGTGATGGTTCGACTACGCTACGCTTCGCTCACCATGACAGATTTATACGACACCCCCTCAGTCACCTACGGTGACAGCTCCCCCTCGAGGGGGAGCCAAGATTCGTCATCCTGAGCCGCCGTTGCAAAAGCGGCGTGTCGAAGGATCACCGCATTATAATATGGTGATGTCTCGACTACGCTCGACATGACATAAACAAAACGCCGTGTCGTTTTTTATTGCCGCGAGGACATTCCCAATCACGTCACAGGGCTTGACATACGGCGCACATCGTGTTATACTTAACAAAAATCAAACCAAGGAGAAAGATCTATGAAAGAATTCAATTTACTTTGCAGGGAATTTGAGGAGATGGACGGTGCGACGTATACCGCGCTCCTTGCCGAAAAATCGGCGCGCGTGCTTCCCGCGCTCGCGGCGGTCGCGGCGGACGGCATGGAGGGCGCTTCGGCGTTTGCGATCTTTATTTTGGGGGCGATCGCCGCGGACGGCAAACTTTCGGAGGAGGAATATCTCCTCGTCTCGCCCCTTCTCAACGCCTTCTTCGGCGACGCCGTGGACTATGACGCCTGCAAAAAGGCCGTGAAGTCCATGCGTGCGGAGACGGAAGGCCTCAAAGAGATCGCGGACGTCATGGTGGACGTTTTGGGGCTCCTCTCCGAGGATCTCAAGGACGATATCGTCCTCGTTTGCCTCATGATCTGCGCGATCGACGGCAAGGTCTCCCGCAAGGAGAAGCAGTGGATCAAACAACTCGTCAGGGAATGACGTTTTGCGGGGGAATATCCGCCGCATAGAATAGAAGTATGGGATTATTCGAGAACCGGCGCGTCACCTATGAGGAATTCTCTCTCGGACAGGGGGAGCACAGCATCAAAATCGTCCATTTGAGCGATCTGCACTTTCCCAAGGTCTCGGCGGACGCAGGAGACATTCTCGCAAAAGTCGAAGCGCTCGAGGCGGACGCCGTCTTTGTGACGGGGGACCTCATCCGAAGCTCTTCCGACCTTGCCGCCTGCGGTGCGCTCGGGTTTGCCGAAAAGCTCGCCTCGCTCCAGCCCGTATTCTTCGCCGAGGGGAACCACGAGGCGCGGCACCCTCTTCACGAAAAGATCGGAGAAGAGCTCTCTTCCCGCGGCGTGCACGTCGTCACGGGGACGTGCGTGCGGGCGCTTTTGGGCGGCGGAGAGTTCCTCATCGCGGGGGACAGTGAACAGGGCGGCGCGGGAACGTTTGAAGGCGAGGGGATCCGCATCCTGCTCGCCCATCGTCCCGAGCGGGCAAAGGAGCATGCAAGGCAACTTTCCCCCGATTATATCTTTGCGGGGCATGCGCACGGCGGGCAGTTCCGTTTCTTCGGGCACGGGCTGTACGCGCCCGGGCAGGGGCTCTTCCCCAAATATACGTCGGGACTCTATCCGATCGCCGAGGGGACGGATATGCTCGTCTCCCGCGGGATCGGGAAGAGCCGCTTTCCCTTCCGTTTCAACGATCCGCCGCATATCCCGATCGTCACGCTCTCTTTTTGAACAAGCGCGGGCCCTGCCCGCGTTTTTGCTATTTTGAGGAAGGGGTTCCTCGCTGTTCCCCGACTACAACCCCCACCTGTCGCGCTTCGCGCGCCACCCGCCCCCTTCAAAGGGGGCAGGTTTTCTCGGCTCCCCTTCTATGGTCCATGTTTCCGAGAACCCCTTCGGCCCTGCGGGCCACTTCCCCTAAAAGGGCAGCGAGAGCCCCCTTGGCTCCCCTTTTAACCGCTTCCGTCACGAAAAACCACGCGCATAGCGCGTGGTTTTTAATAGCACTTTATTATTTTTACTCAACTTCCAGATCTTCCGAAGTAAATATCGGATCATCCAAAAATTCCAAAAGCGTCATATCGAAACCGCGGGCGATCATGATCACCGTACTCAAAGTAACCGTCTTATTCCGACCGTTCATGATGCACTGCATACTGCCGTGTTGGATCCCCGCATTTTGTTCCAAACGATATTGCGTCATGCCTTTTTCAGTCAATAAGCCGATAATTCTTTTTGAAACAGCCTCACTTACAGTCAAAGCGATTTCTCCTTATGTTGTTTCACCTACATAGTATTCTAATTCATTGTCGCTTAAAAGATACGAAGGCGAACCTACATAATGTTTGCCTTGTTTGCTCGTTTGGGCTATAATATATGTAGGAATACCTACATATTGGAGTCTGAAATGAAAACCGCTTTCATAGGGCATAGACAAATCTTCGGTAAAAACGTTGCCGACCGTCTTGAAGAAGTAATCAAAAACGAGATTGAGAAAGGCTGTAAAAGTTTTACTATGGGAACGCACGGGGAATTTGACGATTTGGCACTCTCCGTTTGCCGTAATCTTCGCAATCAATATAAAGATATTAAGATTGAAGTGGTCATAACCGGCTTTCGCGCGATAAAGAAAAGTTGCGGATATGAGCCTTATTCCGACGTGAAAACAGTTATGTACAATATAGAGGACGCCCATTATAAACAGAAAATCACTTTAAGCAATCGGCAGATGATTGATACTTGCGACACCCTCATTTGCTATGTAAACAAGAAGCAATATAGAAGCGGGGCAAAAACCGCGATGTATTACGCAAAGCGAAAAGGTTTACGGATTATAAATCTATACCGCGAGGAAGATCAACCGTTTTATGGCATGACAGAAGAAGAAATTTCGGCCTACGAAAAGGAGCTTTTCTCCGCGATTGAAAAACACAAGTCGTAACGCGGATCGCCGTGCTCTTCACTATCCAACCCGTGAGTCCACCATAGAAAAAAGACATAGCAAATACTATGTCTTTTTTCCATATTTAATCAAATTAAATTCCTTATGAAAGTTGGCGAAACCCTTCTTTTTCCGCTTTTTGCTTGCGCTTATGCCTGACGTTCGAGATATGCCATATGCCAAACCTCATAAGTGAGCACGATCTGCGAAACGGGATCGTCATCGCTGTTAGCGCTGATCTCATAGTCCGCACCGTTGACTTTCAGATAAATGGTGCCGCCGCTGTAACTGATGTCGGTGACTGCTGCCTCCTCGCCGCCGATCTTCACGGTGATCGAGTCGGCGGAGATGACGACCTCATATTCGTCGTTTGTATATGTCCCGTAGAATTTTGCGGGATAGCTTTCGCCCTCTTCCGTCTTGCGGGTGAGGGTCACGGAAGGGTCGGGATAGCTTCCCGAAAGATTGATCGTGTCGACGGTGCTTCCTTCGCTGTAATTTACGATCTCATAATCCTTGCCGTTGAGCGTGATCGCAATCGTTTCGTGGCGTGCATCGTAGCTCACGAATGCCGTTTCCGCGGGTGTGCCGCCGACCGTGATCTTGATCTCTTCGGCGGAGATCTCTACCACATAGTGGACCGTGGAAGTTTCGGGGAAGGCGGAGTAATCGACGTAATCCCCCTCATATACGCCGTAGAATTTTTCGGGATAGGTCGTAGGGTCGCCGTGATCGGGCTCATCGGATCCGCCGCCCTCCGTCTTGCGGGAAAGGGTCACGTTGATGCTGCGATCGTCCGCAAGCAGGCCGAGTTCATCCGCAGTGGCGGCGTCCGCATTGCTGTAATTCGAAAGGGTGCAGGAAACGCCGTTGAATGTGATCACGAACGACTGCTCTTCTGCGTCGTAGCTTACGACGGCGACCGTCACGGGGGCGCCGCCGACCGTTGCCGCCATGCCGTTGCCGTTGATCGTAAGGACGTAGTGCGTCACGGGGGTTTCGGGAGCGGAATAATCACCCACGTCACCTTCGAATGTTCCGTAGAATTTTTCGGGGATCACGACGGGACCGTCGGGACCGTCGGGGTCTTCGGCTTCATTCCCGAATTTGAGGGGCAATTCCGTTTCGCCCCAGCTCGAATAGGTGAGGACGTAGGTCGTCTCGTACCCATAGAGGTATGTTACGATAGAGACCTTTAAGAGAAGACCGTTCTGTACGGTGATCTCCAGCTTTTGCGCAAAGGTCATGGTCATGCCGTCGTTGAAATTCCAGAAGGATTGTGCAATGTCGGGGATCAGATCGATATTTTCCTCGCGGAGCGCATACACGCCGTCACCCTTTGCTTCGAACAGTTCCGCTGCGAAACCCGCAAAGTCGGGTTTTAAGGAGGCGATGTCGGAGGTCGTATGCGTCGTCCCATCGTCATAGGATTGCACTTGAAGGGCGTCTCCGACAACGAATTTTCCGCCTTCGGGGGAGAATTCATGGACGATCCCATCGCTGTGCAGCACATAGCCGAGCTCAAAACCTTTCTCGTCAAGGTAGATCGCCTTCTCCGTCACATAGTAATCGTAGTTGAGCATCCCGTCCTCGAGGACGTGGTATTTGTAGCTCACCGCGCTCCGTGCCGCTTCGAGCGCTGCTTCCAGCGCCGCATGGTCGGCGGTCGGCGGATAGGGAACAAGGCGCCCCGAGAGATCGACGGGCTCCGTAAGGTCAAAGGTATAGCTTGCATAATAGGTATAGTCGATGGTGATGCCCTCTCCGCGCGCATTTTCACTCGTCTCGATCATGATGAAAGTCACATTGCCGCCTTCCGCATAGACCGCAAAGGTCGCGATCTCCTCACTCTGGCCCGTGAACGCCTGCGCCGCGGCGGAAGCCTTCTCCGCATCGGTAAGCAGATAGGCGCCGTCCGTTCCCTCTGTAAAGTCGCTTGCGTGAACGATCCTTCCGAAGGGATTCCGATAGCTTTCGAAGCTCTCGCCCGTCTCAACGGTCTCAAACGTATTGTCCGCTTTCAGGGTATAGGAGACGGCGTTTCCGCTCTCGTTATGGTAAATTACGTTTTTCAGGACGAGCTTCATGCTCTCATCCTTTTGGAAGCGGTGCGTGTTTTCGCCGTCGAAGGCGACTTGATAGGAGTATTTGTACGGAATGCTATATTCGGTGTATCCGTCGTAGAGACGCTCTTCCTGTCCGTCGCCCGTATAGGCGGTCCTGCCCTCAAGTTGCGCAAAGAGCTCTTCGGGCATGGATGCGGATCTTGCCGCAAATGCGACCTCGACGGTCGTATCCGCCTCAACGGCAAAAGAATACGCGTTTTCGGTCAGCGATGTTTCCTCGCCGTTCACCTTGAAGCTCTTCACAGTAAATCCGCCGTGCGGGGTTACGGTGACGGTGACGTTTTCGCCCTCCGCATAAGCGTCCTTTTCGGGAGAGAGGGCGACCTCGCCCTTGGTCTCGTCGTAGGACAGCGTGACGGTATGGGTGGACGCGGGAATGGGTGTAAATGCGACCTCGACGGCCGTATCCGCCTCAACGGCAAAGGAATACGCGTTTTCGGTCAGCGCCTCTTCCTCGCCGTTCACCTTGAAGCTCTCCACAGTAAATCCGCTGTGCGGGGTAACGGTGACAGTGACCTTTTCGCCCTCCGCATAGGCGTCCTTTTCGGGAGAGAGGACGACCTCGCCCTTTGTCTCGTCGTAGGACAGTGTGACATGATAGCTCTTGTCTCCTGCGCATGCCGCGCCCGCAAAGGCAAATATCAGGCACAGCACGCCCAAGAGGAAACGTAATTTCTTTTTCATTTTCGTCCCTCCGAAAACATTTTTATTCAACTATACATTGATTTTCATAAAAAGTCAAGGGTTTTCTTGCCATATTTCTTATAAAATAAAAAAATACGCATATTCATAATTTTATTCTTTTTTGTCCGCGGCGGCGGGGTTTTTGAAAATAAAAAAGCGCCGCTTTGCGCGGCGCATGTGATACAAGGTCATTCGCTTGATGGATTCATCATGTCGCACAGCTTGACGAGCGCGTTCGACACGGGGAAGGCGGCGAGCACGACGCAGATGACAAAGAGGATCTGCGTAAAACTGAGCTCGACGCGATCCCAATGGTCGTAGACGATATTGCCGAGCGCGGGGACGGAGAGCACGAGAATGGCGACGCCCACGGAGACCCCGTAGACGGCGGCGCGCAGCAGGTTGAAGGGCTGCAAAATGCGGTAGAGCATGACGAGCCCGCCGAACGTCATAGACAGCATCATGAGCGGGTTGATGAGGCTTACCGTCTCGCCATTCACGGTTTCGGGGCGCATGAGGGGCCCGAACTCCTCGGGATAGAACTCCGTTCCGAGATAGACCGCCAGCACGCACAGAATGAGGGTGAGTGCACCAGGGACGCTTCGCGACAGGACGAAGGGAATAAATCGCCCTTTGACCCTCGCCGTATTCGGCTGGAAGATGGTGACGACGGCGGAGGGGAATGCCGCGACGAGCACTTCGAAGAGCAGCATGTGATTGGTGCGGAAGAAGTAGGGCACCCTGAGGCATGCGCACAGGATCGCGAGGACCGTGATGAAGAGCGTCTTTGTGATGTAGAGGGAAGCGGACGCCTTGATGTTGTTGATGACGCGCCGCCCCTCATAGACGACGGAGGGAAGCGTCAAAAAGTTATTGTCGGTGAGGACGAGGTGGGAGACGTTGCGCGCCGCTTCACTGCCCGAGGCGACGGAGATCGCGCAGTCCGCTTCCTTCAGGGCGAGGATGTCGTTCACGCCGTCCCCCGTCATAGCGACGGTCGAGCCCTGTTTTTTGAGCGCCTGCACCAAAATGGCCTTCTGTTCGGGGGTGACGCGCCCGAACACCGTGTATTGGGTGGCGACGTTCTGCACTTCGAGCTCGGTGAGCCCGTCGAGGGAAATATACTTGTTTGCGTCCTTCACGCCCACCCTGCGGGCGACTTCGGACACCGTCACGGGGTTGTCGCCCGAGATGATCTTGATCTCGACGTCGTTGTCGCGGAACCATTTGATGGTCTCCACCGCGTCCGTACGGACATTGTCCGCAAGCGTGATGATCGCCATGGGGCGGAGGAGCGAGGGGACCCTGTCCCCCGAGATCTGGTTGGGCGAATAGGCGAGCATGAGGACCCTGAGCCCCGACTGGGCGTATTGCTTGACGATCTTCTCGATCTTGGGCGGCATGGGGCGCAGGACGAACTCGGGCGCACCCATACAGAATGTGCCCGTCTCGCCGAAGGACACCGCCGACAGCTTTCTCTTGGACGAGAAGGGGACCTTCGCCGTCGCATGGAGGGCGGTGGAGTGCCCGAACCGCGCCTCGAGGGCAATGGACGTCTGATTGTTGTCCTCAAGGGAGAGAAGAATGCTCCCCATGATGTCCTCGAGGGAATAGTCGGTGTAATTGTTGAGGATCATGCAGTCGTTCACCGTCATTCTCCCGTCCGTGATCGTGCCCGTCTTATCGAGGCAGAGCACGTTGACGCGGGCGAGCATTTCGAGGGAATAGAGGTCCTGCACGAGGGTATGTTTTTTGGAGAGCCGTCTCACGCCGATCGCCATTGCAATGGAAGTGAGAAGGAGGAGTCCCGAGGGGATCATGCCCACGACGACCGCCGCCGTCGCCATGATGGAATCGGAGATGTTGCCGCCCGTCACCCGCCAGTTGATGACCATGGTGATCGCAGAGATGATGACGATGAGCACGGCGATGACGCGGATGAAGAGCTGGATGGAGTTCATGATCTCCGAGCGCGGCTTCTTGTATTTCTTGGCCTTGGAAGTGAGGGAGTTGAGATAGGTCCCCCGCCCGACCTTGTCCGCCCGCACCTTGCAGGCGCCGCTTGCGACGTAGGAACCCGCATAGAGGGTATCCCCGATCTCCTTTTTGACGGGGACGGATTCGCCCGTGAGAAGGGATTCGTTGACTTCGACGACCCCCTCCGCGAGGATGCAGTCCGCGGGGATCTGCTGCCCCGCTTCGAGAAGGACCACGTCGTCGACCACGATCTCGGTGACGGGGATCTCTACCTTGCTCCCCCCGCGCATGACTTTGGCGGTCGAGGAGACGAGGACGGCGAGTTTATCGATCTGCTTTTTGGCAAGAATCTCCTGAATGATGCCGATGAGAAGGTTGACGGCGAAGATCCCCACAAAGAGGAACTGCGAAAGGCTTGCGCCCGCATAGATGAGCGCGACCGCCACGATGACGCAGAGGAGATTGAAGAAGGTAAAGATATTGCCCGCAAGAATGCTTGCGTAAGACTTGGAATATTTCTTGTTGACGTCGTTAAAGAGAAGCTGGTTGAAGCGGAGCTCCACCTGCTCCTCGCTAAGGCCCTTGTTGAGCGGGGGCGTAAAGCGCTCCTGCGCTTCCGTGGGGACGGACTTTGCCTTTTTGAACCGCTTCATGGCGGCCTTTTTGCTGCCCTTGCCTTCTTCGCCCTGTTTGACGCTGCTGCTCTCGAGCATGCGCGCGGAAAAACTCTTTTTCTCCTCCGTTTGCACGGATTCGGTCTTTTCGTCGCTCTTTTCTTCTGTCTGCCTCGAGAATAATTTCATACGCGCCTCCGATAGTCCTATTATACATCGCTTTTTGTAAAATGTCAAAACTTTTTTGCCGCGGGAAAGCCCGCAGAAGGAGCGATGCGCGGAAGGACCTCAAAATCGTTGCAATCGGAAGGAAAATGATGTATAATAAGGAAGAAAAACAGTGATGAGGTATTTTATATGATCGATATCGCCATTCTGCGCAGCGATCCCGACCGCGTGCGCGAGAATCTCAAAAAGAAATTTCAGGATCACAAGCTGCCCCTCGTGGACGAAGCGCTTGCCCTCGACGGAAAGCGCCGCGCGCTTCAGACGGAAGGGGATTCCCTTCGCGCCGCGCGCAACACCCTCTCCAAACAGATCGGCGTTTTGATGCGGGAAAAGAAAACGCAGGAAGCGGACGCCGTAAAAGTGCAGGTGAACGCCAACGCCGCCCGCCTTGCCGAGATCGAAAAGGAGACGGAAGAGGTCTCCGAACAGCTCAAAGCCGTCATGATGCGCATTCCCAATTTCATCTGCGCGGAGACGCCCATCGGAAAAGACGACAGCGAGAATGTGGAGCGCAAGCGGTTTTTGGAGCCCAAGACGCCCGATTTCGAGATCCCCTATCATCTCGAGATCCTCGAAAAGCTCAACGGCATCGATATCGACAGCGCAAGGCGCACGAGCGGGCAGGGATTTTACTACCTCACGGGGGACATCGCCCGTCTTCACTCCGCCGTTCTGGCCTATGCGAGAGATTTCATGATCAACAAGGGCTTCACCTATTGCATTCCGCCCTATATGATCCGCTCTTCCGTCGTCTCGGGCGTCATGAGCTTCGAGGAAATGGACGGCATGATGTATAAGATCGAGGGTGAGGACCTTTACCTCATCGGGACGAGCGAGCACTCCATGATCGGAAGATTCATGGGGCAGACCCTCGACGAAAAGCAGCTCCCCCTGACGCTCACGAGCTATTCCCCCTGCTTCCGCAAGGAGAAGGGCGCGCACGGCATCGAGGAGAGAGGCATTTACCGCATCCACCAGTTCGAAAAGCAGGAGATGATCGTCATCTGCAAGCCCGAAGAGAGCGAAGCGTGGTACGAAAAACTGTGGCAATATACAGTGGAGCTCTTTGTCTCCATGGGGATCCCCGTCCGCCAGCTCGAGTGCTGTTCGGGCGATCTTGCCGATCTCAAATACCGCAGCTGCGACGTCGAGGCGTGGTCGCCCCGCCAGCAGAAATACTTTGAGGTGGGCCCGTGCTCCAACCTCACCGACGCACAGGCGCGGCGGCTGAATATCCGCTATAAGACGGACAAGGGCGCGGTGTACGCGCATACGCTCAACAATACCGTCGTCGCCCCGCCCCGCATGCTCATCGCCTTTGTCGAAAACCATCTGAACGCCGACGGCAGTGTCGATATCCCCGAAGTTCTCCGTCCCTACATGGGCGGGAAAGAGAAAATCGTTTGATTTCGCTCGATTTCTTTTGCGCTTGCGCCTTGTCGGCGCAAGCGCAAAAGAAATACGAGCGAGGAAAGTTACGTTTTTGGGATATTGAGTCACTGTCTCGTTCGCTTGTCACGACATTAAGGTTCCCGTAGGGTACCAAATGGGGTGCGCTTAGGCGGGGAGACCCCGCCACGCGCAGTAATTTAGAACGAAGGGCGCCTCGGCTCCCCCTCGAGGGGGAGCTGGCGCGCTGCCTTTGCGTGACTAAGGGGGTGTCGTTCTCAATCACGTCATGCTGAGCCGCCCCGCTCCCTCTTCCTCATCCCGAGGCGAAGCCGAGCGGATCTCATAGACCCACGGGCGTCCGTACTTACGAGGGGATTCACTCGCCCCTTGCGGGGCTCGGAATGAGGGTCCCCCTTGGCTCCTCTTGTAGGGGAGCTCTTAAACCGAGTTTTATGAAGTATGTTTTTTTTGATATAGAATGCGCGTGCGTGTTCAAGAACGTCGCCAAAATGTGCGCGTTCGGTTATGTCGTGACCGACGAAAACTTTGTTCTTCTCGAACGGAACGACATTCTCATGAACCCGCGCGGCAAATTCCATCTCACCGACAGAAAGGGGAAAGAGGGTCTCGTGCTCCCCTATGAGTACGAGGACTTCAAAAAATACCCCCCCTTCCCCGCGGCGTACAGAAAGATCAAGTCCCTTCTCGAAGACAGGGACGCGATCGTGCTCGGGCATGCGACGCTGAACGACGTCAACTATCTCAATCTCGAGACGAAGCGCTATAAACTCCCGTCCTTCCGCTTCGACTGGCACGACACGCAGTTCTTCTGGATGAATACGGACAAGAGCTTCGAGCGGCAGATCGGGCTCGGCGCCATGGCGGAAGCGTTGGGCGTTGAATTTGTGCCGCACCGCGCCGTGGACGACGCCTATGCGACCATGCGCGTCTGCGAGGCGCTCTGCAAGCGCGAAAACGTCTCCGTGCGGGGACTCACCGAAAAATATCGCATCCGTGCGGGGCGGATCGAGGGATATAAGATCCGCCAGCCCCATTCGGAGGGGCTCGACCGCTACTTTGCCGAACGCGACGAACAGCGCGAAACGCATATGCGGGCGCACGAGGCGTTTTACCGCGTCGTCAACAAACACATGAACAGGCGCAAAAAGGGGGGCTCTCTCGAGGGCAAGGTGTTCTGCTTCGCCCGCGACGTCGAGGACGAGGTGGATGTCTCCACCAAGCTCGTGAAGGCGATCTTCGAAGCGGGCGGACGGTACACTTCCCACCCCGCCGAATGCAACGTCTACATCGCGCGGGAGAAGGAAGGCGTGCGCTGCCAAAACGCGCTTCAAGGCGGCGCGGCGTTCGTCTCGCTGGAACAGCTCGAATCGGCGCTGGCGAAGGATTAAGTTTTCGGAAAAAGGAGGCGGAATGGTTCGGCTTCCCGAAAAATTTTTACAGAGAATGTATGAGAGGCTGGGTGATCGATACCCCGCCTTTTTGGCGTCTTATAAGCGCCCGCCCCTCAAAGGGCTCCGCGTGAATACCCTCAAAATTTCCGCCGAAGAATTCTGCGCCCTCGCGCCCGCGGAATTTGCGCTGGGCGAGCAGATCACGGAAAGCGGCTACATTGTCGGCGGAGAGAAGCTCGGCGCCGATCCCTACCACTTTGCGGGGCTCTTTTATATGCAGGAACCCTCGGCAATGCAGGTGGGGGAGCTCACGAAAGGTTGCAAAAAGGAGCGCGTTCTTGACCTCTGCGCCGCGCCCGGGGGGAAGACGACCCACGTCGCCGCCCAAATGGCGGGCAAGGGGGTCCTTTTTTCCAACGAGATCGACTTTCCGCGGGCGAAGATCTTATCCGAAAACGTCGAGCGGATGGGGATCCGTAACGGCGGGGTGATGTGCGCTTCGCCCGAAACGCTCGCGGAGTTCTTTCCCGCCTGCTTCGATCTGATCCTCGTGGACGCGCCCTGCTCGGGCGAGGGCATGTTCAAAAAGGAGCCGAATGCGATCCCCGAATGGAGCGAGGAAAACGTCGCACGGTGCGCCGTGCGGCAGAGGGGAATATTGGAGTGCGCCGCGCAAATGCTTGCAAGGGGCGGAAGGATCGTCTATTCCACCTGCACGTTTGCGGAGGAAGAGGACGAGTGGCAGATCGAAGCGTTTTTGAAGGCGCACCCCGCCTTTACGCTCGTCGAAGAGAAGAAATTCTATCCGCACGAATTTCGCGGCGAGGGGCATTTTGCCGCCGTTTTGGAAAAACGGGAGGGGGAGATCCTTGCGGCAAAGCCCTTCCGTATCCAAAAAAACGCCGCGGCAGAGCGTGCCTTTTGCGGGTTTGCGGAAGAATTTTTTGCGGAGCCCTTCCGCACAGAGGGCAGGATCCACACGCTTGCGGACGGGAGAATGTACCTCGTGCCCGAGGGAATGCCCGAGCTGAACGTCCGCCTGCTCCGCCTCGGCGTGGAGCTCGGCGAATGGGACGGGAAGAATTTCAAGCCCGCCCATGCCCTTGCGATGGCGTTCGGAACCCTTGCAAAGAAAAAAATTTCGCTCTCCCGTGAGGAGGCGAAAATATACTTGCGCGGCGAAACGCTTGCGTGCGATATAGAAAGCGGCTGGGCGGTCGTCTGCGTCGACGGCTTCCCGCTCGGCCTCGGCAAGGTATCCGGCGGCACCGTCAAAAATCATTTTCCGAAGGGATTGAGACTGAGAAAGTGATTTCGCTCGATTTCTTTTTTCGTCCGCGCCTTTGTGGGCGCGTGCTCAAAAATAAATCGAGCGAGGTGTTAAGGCTTCTGCCTTGTAATTACGGTTCGGCCGTCCCTGTTCTGTTTTACACGACATTAAGCCGAAAGGGTTCGGCAAATTGAGTCGCCCACGGCGGAAGTAAATTCCGCCTAAGGCAAGTGATTTTGGAACGAAGGGCGAACCTTGGCGCCCCCTTGAGGGGGAGCTGTCACGCGTCCTTGCGTGACCGAGGGGGTGTCGCCGCCTGTTTTTTGCGCAGTTTCAGCCAGTTGAGAAAGCCGTAGATGTCCTCGGCAAGGAAGACGGAGAAGCATACGCAAAGGGCGATATACTCGCTGTTTCCCGCCGCGGCGAGCGACCAGAGAATGATGAGCACAACGTCGTTGCAGGCGTAGGCGACGGCGTAAAAGGGGGAGCGCAGGAGGGAGAGGGACACGGCGGCAAAACTCGTAAAGACAGACGCGACGCTCCACCAAAGATTCGCGGTCCCGAGGGCGCGTAAAATAAAGTAAAAGGCGACGGTGACGGCAAAGGAGAGCACAAGGACGGCAAGGTACGTCCTTTTTTTGGGCTTCGCGATCTCCACTTCCCCCTTTTTGCCTTGGAAGGGGTGGCGGAGCCAGCCGATCACGGCGGCGATCGCAATGGGCGCCGTCATGCCGAGATAGGTGATCATCTCGCCGTAGTAGCGCATTGTGAAGGAGACGTAGCCATAGTAGGCGGAAAAGACCACGCAGATGATCTGCCCGAGAACATTTCCCTTTGCAATGAAGATGAGCCCCGTACAGCCGAGAATTGAGCCGATCAGGTTGAGCCAGTCGGTATTTTTGCAGAATACGAACGAAAGGACGATGGCGAGGATCCCGCCGCCCCAGAGAAAATATTCAAACGGTGTGATGGATTTGAAGAATTTCATAGTGGTAGTTTTCGCAAATTTCTTTATGATTTGAGCGCCCTTCGGGCGGAATCCTGAGGTCAAAGAAATTTGCGAGGGGTTAGTTTTTTTGCCTTGTAAAAACAATTCGGCCGACACTTTTCTGTTTCACACGACATTAAGGTTCCCGTAGGGTACCAAATAGGGTGCGCTTAGGCGGGGAGACCCCGCCACGCGCAGTGATTCTATTTCGCTCGATTTCTTTTGCGAGGAGGCTCTCTCTTGCCCTCCCCCTGCGTCAGGGGGAGGGGTAGGGGAGGGGGTCCGCCCTAAGCAATCACGCTTGCTTCGAAAAGAAATGAACGAGCGAGGAATGTAACACGTATGGGATATTGAGTCACTGTCTCGTACGCTTGTCACGACAGTAAGGTTCCCGTAGGGTACCAAATAGGGTGCGCTTAGGCGGGGAGACCCCGCCACGCGCAATAATTTAGAATGTTTCGTTCATTTCTTTGCTCGCCCCGCACAAGGCCTACCCCTTTGGGGGGAGGCTCCGCCGCAGGCGGTGGTGGGGGGGAATCTCGCGGGGCATCGAAAAGAAATGAACGAGCGAACCTTCCCTGTGCATCAATCGGTCTACTGCGAACATCGCTTTGCAATTACATTAAGCCGAAGGGGTTCGGCAAATTGAGTGGAGCGGCGCAATTCTGCTCAACAGTGCGGTGCACTGTGAGCTGCGCCGCGACAGGAGGCGTGGCCTCGCCGACGTGCTTTGCGGCGGTCCCTGCCGCCCAAAGCGCTTAGGCAGGGAGACCCTGCCACGCGCAGTAATTTGGAAGCATGCCCACCTCAGTCACCTGCGGTGACAGCTCCTCCTTAGGAGGAGCCTTTTCATGCCACCTCATGACGCGAGGCTAAAAAAGCCCCCCTCACGCCGTGAGGGGGGAGCCGTTTATCAGTCGTTGTAAGGGTCGTTCTCGTCCTTTGTTTCGGGCTTCGGCTCTTCAACCTCGGGTTTTGCGGGCGCGGATTCAACTTTCACGCGCTTGCTCTTCTTTTCCTTGATCTTGACGGGTGCATTCTTCTTGACCTTTTTGCGTACCGCACGGAACACGACCGCCGCGACCGCAAGCACGGTGACGACTGCAAGGATGGAGGAGGAAAGCACGAGCCAGATGTTCGTTCCGGATTCCTCTTCTTCCTCTTCGGTCTCCTCTTCGGGAACCTGTTCGTCGACCGGCGTGTATTCCGTAACGCTCTGTTCGGTCAGCGAGAAATCAAGGAAGAGCGAATAGCTCGGGTTATCCTTGATCCCTTCCGCGCCGTTCACCGCAAGGGTGCCGTCGGGATCGAAGTATTGCAGCCACAGGAGTCCTTCGGAATTGGACGACTGCTTGTAGTTCTGCCACTTGTCGTAATCGGCGCCGTCGAAATCTCTGTCGTGACGGAGATAGTTCTGGGAATCGAAGAAGGTGAAGGTGTAGTACTTCGAAACTTCTTCGGTGAGCTTCTCGTCGTCATCGGGATCCGCATACTTTTTGAGAAGGCTCTCGACGGCTGCGTCACGGTTGGTCGCAAAGTCGGACGTGGTGCCCGTGCTGTATCCGTCGAAGAAGATATAGCTCTCTGCGGCGAAACCGTCCTTATCGTTCGTGCGCTCGCCCGCCCAAAGTTCGACGCGGTAGTTCTTTGCCGTCCCGCCCGTGTGGATATAGAAGCTGACGGTGACCCAGCGGTCTGCATTGTCGGCAGAGCCCTCGACTTTGATCATGCTCTGATACTTGGAAGTATCGGTCGCCGTGTTGTCGTAGTGCAAAATGCTGTTGCCGTCCGCATCGGTCGTGGGCAGGTTGTGCACTTCTTGCGTGTAGGTGTCGTTCGTCTCGTCGTAGTGCCCGTAGACCTTGCCGTCGTGCGTGTAGAAGGCGATCGTGCCGTCACCGGTGACGTAGTGGCCGTCTTCGTTGATCTTATAATTATAGAGGTTCGCGTAGTAGGGCTTGTTCTCTTTCCCCGCATCCGCCGCAGCCGTGTAGAGCCCGTTCGTCTCGCGGTAATAGAGGGTGTCGTCCGTCTTGTTGAAGCCGTCGCTTTCGGGGTCGCAGCGGAGAATGTTGCCGTCGTCGTCATACCAGAAAGTGATCTTCGGAAGGGAAGGAGTGAGGAGCTTATTGTACCCTTCGTCCGTGTCGTCCATGTCGATGAGGTAGAGGTAGGCGGCCGCATTCGCGGAGACCTTCACGCGCATGGAGATCTTATAATAGCTGTTCGCCGAGACGGACGCGGTGAGCGAACGGGAGATATACCCGTGGGAAGGCGCGGCTTCCTTGCCCGTGTTGATGAGAACGAGCGGCTGGCGCGCTTCACGCTGGCTGCGGGCAGTTTCGTCGATCAGGCTCTTTTCGCCGAACAGGTTGTTCCACCAAATCTTGTTGTCTTCCGCGTTGTTCGCCGCATTTTCGGTGAGCCACTTGCCCCATTCGGTGTCTTTGTAGGCGGTGACGTTCTTATAATCGTTATCGCTGTTGACAAGGCCCGCATACACCGTCTTGTTTTCCTGGTCGGGTGCGGGGGTATAGATGTTCTGCCCTGCGACCGCTTCACGGAAGGAAGACGGGTTTGCCAGATCTTCGTCGATGTGGGAGACCGCATCCGCCGTGTCGAAACGGGAGGTGTTGGCCTTGATCGCCGTCAGGGAGACCTTTTTCGCATAGCTGCCCGTCGAGGCGAAGCTGTATTCCGTCTTGTTGAGTTCCATCATGCGGAAATCGGTGAACGCCGCATAGCCGTTGCAGTAGTCCTCTTCCGTCGTACCCTGTACACTCGTGACACCGTAGGTAAAGTTGAGGGAGAACGTCTTTTCGCTGTCCGTATCGTTTGCGACGATGAAGAAGCATTGCACCCAACCGTCGTAAATGTCTTTGAGGTCGTCGTTCACGTCCACGGCGGCGACCGTCGTGCTGTCGAACGGGGAGATGGACGTTTCGTTATTGCCGTCCACAAGGGTGATGCCCGCACCGAGACGCCCCGAGAGGATGGAACTCGTCTTCACAAAGAAGGAGACGAGCTTTCTCGAATTCGCTCCCACCGTGAAGTCATTGCTCTTGAGCTTCGCCGTGTATGCCGCGCCGTTGGTGGAGAGCATCATGAGGATGGGCATATTGTCGCTGACGCCTGCGTCCTCGAAGGGGAACTTCTCGAAGTCTTCGGCAAAGATCGGTTTGAGATATTCATTTTTGTCTTTCATCGCCGCAAGCTCGCCGTAGGTGGTGAGCTCCACGATGCTCTGTTTGTCAACGGAGGTCGTGCCGTCGTTGCGGTTGTCCCCGATGAGGGATTTTTCGGGATTGTCCTTATCGGTGCTCGATTCGGTGGTGAGCCCGATGTTCTCGCCGTTGGGGCCGAATCCCGCTTCGAGCGTTTCCATGCTCATGAGGCTGAGGCTCTTGCCCGAAGCGGAGTCGTCTTCCGAGAGAAGGTTGAGGGAGTAAAGTCTCGTTTCGGGATCCTTCACATCGTCCCGCGAGAAGATCTTTTCCTCGGAAGAAGAGACGATACTGCACTTGCAATCGTCGGGAACGAGAGCGGTCTTGTCGCCGTAGTCTTTGCCGAGGAACTTCGAGACGACGACGTTATCGAAGAAGGCATACCCGTCGACGAGCTCGTAACGGTCGTTCGTGTCGCCCTGCCCGAGCCCTAACTTGATGGAGAAAGACGTGCTCGCGAAGGTGTTTGCGCGGATATAGATCGTGTAGGTCTGCCATTCGCCCTTTGTATTGATGTTCTTGATCTGCATTTCGGGCTGGGACTGGCCGCCCACGGTGTTGGTGATGCTGATATAGGCGCCGCGCTCGCTTGTGACTTCGTCATAGTCGCTTTCGTCGTTCACATAGCCCCACTGGAGCTTGTCCGTACGGACGTCCAGCGTGATCTCCGCCGCAGTGCCCGCTTCGAGAGAGATCGTCGTCGAGGCGGTGTAATACTGCGCCGCACCGTGCATCGTGTGGTCCCCCGACTTATATCTCTGCCTGTTGTGGATCATCAGGACGTTTTTGTCGCCGCTGTCCTCTTTGGTGGAGCTGCCCACGGAGATGCTTTCCCCGAGGTCCTCTTTAAGGTACTGCACGTCCTCGAAGTCGATGGAGTACGTGTAGTCGCCGTAGGGGGCAAACTGGTCCGCCGAAGTCACGCCGTAATATTTATAGAAGAGGAGCTGGTCGTAGACGCTCGCCTTGTTCCAGTTCTCTGTGGCGTTTGAAATGATCTCGTCCGTCAGATCTTTCGCCTTGAAATCGCTGGCGGCAATGTCGTCGAGGGCGCTTGCGGGGACGAGCGAGTAGTTGGAAGTTGTGATCGTTTCCCACTCATCGACGTTCACGATGCCCGAAGCGGTCTGGGAAGCGTACGATCCGCTGCCCGACGTTGCTCTCCAGTTGGTGGGAGAATTGATAAAGGCACGCTTGTCCTCGACGTCTTTCTCCTTTTCGGCATAGAATTCGAAATTGCCGTTTTTCAGAAGCTGAGGATCGGCGGATTCGTTCGTTTCGACGTCCGGCGTGGGCTCCTCTTCGGCCGGCGTTTCGGGTTCGCCCGCGCAAGCGGCGAAGAGACCGAGCGAGAAAGTTGCGGAGAGTGCGATAGAGAGTGCGACGACCGCTCTCCTGCGTTTTCCATGAAAGAAGTGTTTAGCCATAGTTCCATCCTTTTACGGAGCGCCCGCCTGAGGGGCGTACTCCGCGATTTTTCATGTTACGACCCTATTTTAATATAAAATGCGTTTCGACGCAAGCATTTCCGCATGAAAAACGCCCAAAAAAGAGAAATTTTTTTCAAACGGCACAAACTTTTCATGGAATTCGCCCGATTTTTACACTTTCGGGCGGCGGGAGGGAGCATGAGGGAAAGGGGAACAAGAAGGGGGAAGATCTTGGGCGGCGCGCTCATCGGGACACTCAACGGCCTCCTCGGCGGCGGCGGGGGAATGGCCGCCGTGCCCCTGCTCGAACGCACCATGCCCTCGCGGAAGGCGCATGCGACCGCCATCGCCGTCGTCCTGCCCGCTTCGGCGCTCAGCGCCCTCGTCTACTTCCTTCTCCGCCCCGTGCCCCTGCCCGTTCTTTTGCCGTCCGCCCTCGGCGTCACGCTCGGGGGATATTTCGGCGCAAAACTTCTGCCCGTTCTGCCCGTGCGGGCGACCGATCTCCTCTTCGGCGTCCTCATGCTCCTTGCGGGGATCAGGATGCTCTTTTGAGCTTTTATCTCTTCTTCCTCAGCGGCGCTATTGGCGGGCTTCTCGGGGGCATGGGTATGGGCGGGGGCACGGCGCTCATCCCGCTGCTCACCATTTTCCTCGGCGTGGAGCAGAGGACGGCGCAGGGGATCAATCTCATCTCCTTCCTGCCCATGTCCGCGGCGGCGCTCTTTGTCCATGCAAAAAGCGGGCTCCTCGAACCCAAAGAGATCCTCCCCCTCGCCCTTCCCGCGCTCCTTCTTTCCGCGCTCTCGTCCCTCCTTGCGGGGGCCCTTCCGCAGACCGTTTTGAGAACTTCCTTCGGGCTCTTTCTCGTCATTCTTTCCGTCTTTCGTCTGAAAAATGCGCTTTTTTCGCACCCTGTCCGCAAAACGGAGTAAAAATTTGCCGTAAAAAGGGAATTATTTTCAAAAAGGGTATGGACAAACCGCAAGGGCTATGCTAAAATATTGCCGTAGTATGATTAAAATCGGGTAGTATAGCTAAATCCCGCACGGAAGGGTTCCGTGAAATCGCGGCAGGTGAATGTATGGAGAAAATTGGGATCATTGATTTGGGGTCCAACTCCGCCCGTCTTGTGATCGTCGAGCTGTTCGACGAGAATTACTTCGTCGTAGTGGACGAGCTCAAAGAGAGCGTACGGCTGGGGCAGGATATGGACCGTGACGGCTTTTTGAAGCCGCAGCGCGTGGCGGAGACCATCCGCACGCTCAAAACGTTTAAGAGACTGTGCGACGCGAGCGGCGTCGAACGGATCATCGCCGTTGCGACGGCGGCGGTCCGCCGCGCCAAAAACCAGCGGTCGTTTCTGGACGAAATTCAGGCGACCGTCGGGATCCGCGTCGAAGTTCTGTCGGAAGAGGCGGAGGCGACGCTCGTCTACCGCGGCGTCATCAATTCGATGGACGTGCCCAAGGGGATCATCCTCGAGATCGGCGGCGGCAGTACCAAAGTCATCTATTACAACCGCAGGAGCGTCCTCAACTATGTCACCCTGCCCTTCGGCGCGGTGACGCTCACCGACCTTTTCAAGGACGACAGCCTCTCCCCCGAACAGCAGGCGGAGCGGATCGAAGAGTTCTTTACGGAGCAGTTCAAAAAGATTGGATGGCTCTCCGAAGTGGAGCCCGACACGCAGATGATCGGCGTGGGCGGCTCTTTCCGCAACCTCTATAAGATGAACCGCATCGTGCGCAAGTACCCCCTCCACACGGTGCATAATTATCAGTTTATGACCGAAGATTTCCGTGCCATTTACGACATGGTACGGGTCCTCGACGTCGAAAAGCGCAAACGCATCCGCGGGCTCTCCCCCAGCCGTGCCGATATCATGCCCGCCGCGCTCGCCATCATCAAGGCGTTTACGGACTATCTGCACATCGAATCGTTCACGATCAGCGGCTGCGGCCTGAGGGAGGGGATCATGTTCAACCAGGCGGTCCCCGTCACGGTCGAACGGCCCATTGCGGACGTTCTGAGCTATTCCATCAATACCCATGTCAAATACTACGGTTGCGACGAGAAGCATGTAGAAAACACCGTCCATCTCGCCATCCAGCTCTTCAAACAGCTCCGCGTGCTCCATAAGTTCCCGCGCATCTATTTGAAGGTTCTCAAAATTGCGGCGAGTTTGCACGACGCGGGGCTTAGGGTACGCTATTATAACCATCAGGATCACAGCAGATATATGATCTTGAACGCGGGTCTGTACGGCGTGACGCACCGCGAGATCGTGCTCGCCGCATTCGTCGCGGGCTGCCACAGGAAGGAGGACGTCAATCCCGCCGAGTGGGCGAGATATAAGGATATCGTGACGGACGAAGACCTCGACGTCGTGAAGAAGTTAGGGATCCTTCTGCGCATTGCGGAGAGCCTCGACAGGAGCGGCCTCGGCATGGTGAAGGGGGTAAACTGCGACGTGCTCGGCGATTCCGTGATCATGAAGACGGAGCTCGCGGGCGACGCGACGCTGGAGATCCGCCAGGCCATGGCGGCGGGCCCCGAATTTAAGCGGCAGTTTAAGAAGAATTTGGAGATACTCTGATTGTTTTCGATGAATTTCTTTTTTCGTCTGTGCCTTGGGGGCACATGCTCAAAAATAAATTCATCGAGGGGTCAATTCTTCTGCCTTGTAATTACGGTTCGGCCGTCCCTGTTCTGTTTCACAGGACAGTAAGCCGAAGGGGTTCGGCAAATTGGGTCGCCCACGGCGGAAGTGAATTCCGCCTAAGGCAAGTGAATTGGAACTCGCCCCACCCCCTTAGTCCGTTGCGGCGGCAGGGACCGCCGCAACCCCGTCGGCGAGGCCACGCCTCCTGTCGCGGCGTCCCTCACAGCCCATCGGGCTGTTGAGGAGAATGACGCCGCTCCTCCCCCACGGAGGGGGCTGCATGGCTCCTCCTAAGGAGGAGCTGTCACCGTAGGTGACTGAGGTGGGCATCTTGGCTCCCCTCTTAGGGGAGCTGGCGCGCTGCCCTTGCGCGACTGAGGGGTTTCTTGGCGCCCCTTTTAGGGGAGCTGGCGCGCTGCCCTTGCGCGACTGAGGGGTTTCAAAAACCCTTTCCCCCGCTTCGCGGGTACTGTCTCATGCGGGTAGAGACCCGCATTCGGTCAGCATTTGCCCGAGCATATGGGCAAATGCCAAGAAAATTTTGCGCCAAAGATTACCAATCTTTGGCAGAACTGCAAAATTTTCCCTACAAGGGGAAGCAAGAGGAGCCCTCATCCCGAGGCGAAGCCGAGCGGATCTCATAGACCCACGGGGTCCGTACTTATGAGGGGATTCACTCGCCCCTTGCGGGGCTCGGAATGAGGGCACTCTCGGCGCCCCTTTTAGGGGAGCTGTCACGAAGTGACTGAGGGGTTTCAACAAAAATTCAAAAAAAATCGCGCCGCCATGGGACAAAAGGGCGTTCTCAAACGTTTTCTGAGTAAAAGGGACATTTCCCGCAAGGAGCGATCATGAAAAAGATCTTCAAAGCAGCTTCCCTCGCGCTCGCGGCGCTCACCCTCACGGCGGCGGCATGCGGCGGCGGACTCGAGAACGCGACCGAGCTCGGCGCGCCCGCAGAAGTCACCCCGCTCGGCTATTATGAGGCGGCAAAGACGGATCCCGCCCTCCGCGACGCGGCAAAGGCGTTTGCGGCCAAATTCACCGCAGAGGCGGTCAAGGGGCGCGGAACGGATGAAAACACCGCAGTCTCTCCCATCTCCGTCTATCTCGCGCTCGGGCTCGCCGCGGAATGCGCCTCGGGCGAGACGCGGGAGGAACTTCTCTCCGCCCTCGGGACGGATTACGGCACCCTCAAAGAAAACTACTCCGATCTCTACCGCTCCGTCATCGCCGAATACAAGACGGAAAAGGGCGAGGTCTCCGCACGGGCGGACGTCGGCAATTCCATCTGGATCGACAGCCATGCCACCGCAAAACAGGCATGTATCGACGATCTTTCAAACAGCTATCTCTGCTATTCTTATTCCGCCGAATTTTTCGATGACAACAAGGGGGCGAACGAGGCCGTCCGCGATTTCGTCAAACAGCAGACCCACGGCATCATCGACCAAAACTTCGAACTCTCGGACGAGACCCTCTTCACTCTCATCAACACCCTTTATCTCAAAGAGGTCTGGAATAAATTCGGCGACGACCTTTCCCTCACGCACACGAGCTACCCGTTCATGCGGGGAGACGGCTCTCAAAAAGATACCAAGCTCCTCGAGGGCTATTACACGGCGGGCAGGGCGTATGAGGCGGAGACCTTCACCCATTTTTACACCCAAACACAGCACGGATATCAGCTCAAATTCCTTCTTCCCAAAGAGGGACACACGGCGGAAGAGGTGTTCACCGCGGAAAATATCGCCCTCGTCAACGGAATGACGGACTACCGCAAGTTCGACTATGCGCCCGACGGCACGACGGTCCGAACGGAATACCTCACCCGCTGCCTCTTCCCCGAATACGTGGCGGAGTACAACGAGGACGTCAAGCCGATCCTGCAAGATCTCGGGGTAAAGAAATTTTTTACTTTCGACTGTGAATTTGAGACGCTCACGGACGACGACGTCTATTGTGAAAAGGTACAGCACGTTGCCAAGCTCGAAGTCAACAGGAAGGGGATCGAGGGGGCGGCGGTCACGGTCATCGCAATGAACGGCGAGTCCGCTCCCGGCGGCCCCGAGATCGAGATCGTCCGTGCGGACTTCATTCTCGACCGCGCCTTCGGCTTCCTCCTCACCGACCGCTTGGGCAACGTCCTCTTCTCGGGCATTGTAAATCAGATATAAGAGTTTCGCTCGATTTCTTTATGAGAGTCCGCCCGAAAAGGGCGGACTCTCAAAATAAATACGAGCGAGGGGTTAAGTTTCTTGCCTTGTAAAAGCGATTCGGCCGTCTCTTTTCTGTTTCACACGACATGAAGTCGAAGGGGTTCGACAACTTGAGTGCGCTTAGGCAGGGAGACCCTGCCACGCGCCGTAATTTAGAACGAAGGGCAGCCTTTCGGTGGATTAACCGCGTCATCCTGAGCCGCCGCTGCCCTTGCGGCGTGTCGAAGAATCCCGACGAACGCAGTCCGAATCATTCCCCCCCGCGACATTCTGAGACAGTGAGTCATACGCAGTCCGAATCATTCCCCCCCGCGTCATTCTGAGCCGATGAGTCATACGCAGTCCGAAGAGCAATTCCCGAAGAACGAAGTCCATTTCTCGGCTCCCCCTCGAGGGGGAGCTGTCACGCTGTCCTTGCGTGACTGAGGGGGTGTCGTTCTGATTACGTCATGGTGAGCTCCGTCGCCCCGCGCTTAGAGCAATAAGAATGCGCGCGGGGCAGGGTGACGATTTAGATCGCCGCCCACCTCTCGGCTCCTCCTTGGGAGGAGCCATGCCTTCTTTCCGTCCCGCACACATTTTATGCCCCCTCCCAAGGAGGGGGGTAGGGGGGTGGGCAATGGTTCTGAATTATGCCCACCTTATTTCTTGGCTCCCCTTTTAGGGGAGATGTCACGCTGCCCTTGCGGGACTGAGGGGTTTTCTTGTCGCCCCTCTTAGGGGAGATGTCGAGCGTTAGCGAGACAGAGGGGTTTCCGAAAACCCTATCCCCCGCTGCGCGGGTACTGTCTCATGCGGGTAGAGACCCGCGTAACTTCGCGCCCGAGA
>CANRIY010000009.1 GCA_947630775.1 uncultured Clostridia bacterium
TGCATGCCGCCGATGACGGAAGTGACGATGTTGTAGAAGATCGTGGGATACAGGTCGGGCATGGTGACCTTCCAGAAGATCTGCCAGCCGTTCGCCCCGTCGATCTGCGCCGCTTCTTTCGTTGCGGCGTTCACGCCCGAAAGACCTGCAACATACAGGATGATCGTCCCGCCGAGCCCTTTCCAGATAGACATGATGACGATGACGCTCTTCGAGATCAGGCCCTGGCACCAGAACGGGTTCCTCATAAAGTCGCTCGGGGAAGGATCCTCGATCTTGCCCAAGAGCACGTTCCATGAAGTCGGTTTTGAGGTGTCCCACAAGAAATTCGCGTCCGTACAGCCGAACATCTGGTTGATGACGCCCGCTTTATTGAACATGATCCTGAAGGTGTAGACGACTGCGATGGTGCTCGCGACGCAAGGGATGTAGTAGAGCACGCGGAAGAGGTTGCCGCCCTTGATATCGCGGGACATGCATACCGCAAAGAACATCGAGAGGAACATGCCGATCGGGATCCCGATCATGTAGAACACGGTGTTGAAGAGGTATGCCCCCATCTCGTTCATTCCCAAAAAGCGGTCGTCCGCGATGGAATTCGTAAACGCGTACTTATACCACCCGAAGAAGGAGGCAACGCCCGCTTCGTATTGCTTGAATCCCTCGCTGTCCACCGAATATGTAATCTCTTTGAACATGTGGTTGGGATCGCCGAGCCAGCCCAGCGCCTTCCATAGCGTCGCGCCCTCCGTCATGTCGTAGTTGACGAACGAAAGCATCAAAGACATGACGAGCGCGGAGTAAACAAACCAGACGGTACCGACGATCAGCGGGATGCAGAAGATCCAACCCCAAAGGTTGTCTTGCAGTTTCTGTTGATTGATGGGTTTCCGCTGTTTCTTCTTCGGAACAGCTTCTTCCTCCACGATCGCTTCGGAAACACTGCTATCCGCAACCGCTTCGGCGGGCGCCTCGGCCGTTGAAAATAACTCTTCCATACTTTTTCCTCCAATCCGTCCCTCTGCGCCCCCCTCCCGGGGGGCGCGCGGGGCCGTTCATTCCTTAGCCTTGATTTTGATATTTTTTAAGGAGTTCCTGCTCTTTGCCGTAGACTTCGACAAGGCTGTCGTATGCGCTCTTCGTGAACTTGAAGCAGAACACGGCGGGCGTATAGAACTGTCTCGCCCCGCCCGGGGTCGTGTTGACGATATCCTTGATGGAGCCCGTGAGTTGTTTTTCAAGCGGCACCTGCTGCCTGTAAGCGAACATGTTATCGGCATAGCGGCGGGCGTCGACAAAGGCGATCCATGCATCGGTGTAGGTATACATCGTACTGTCGCGCACGGCATTGAGCCCGTACTGCATGCGGAGGTTGATCTCACGGTCGGATCTCGAAAGGGCGACCATGTTCAAAACCTTCATCGAATATGCAAGGCGCGCGGTGCCTTCACCCGTGAAAGTCTTAAGGACGGTGTCGTCGTAAGCGGTGTTGTATTTGAGCGGTTTTCCGCCGACCGTTGCATACTTGCTCTGGGCAAGGAACTCTTTGACGGTCTGTTCGCTCTCATTCTGCGCCGCTTTCTCCATATCGCGCGCAACCTGATAATATGCATCCCAAAGGGTCTTCGCCTGCGCCGCAACAGCCGTGTTGACGCTGCCGTCCGCATTGTAGTATTGCATATCGGATGTGCCTTCGGGGGTGATCATGTCTTTGAATGCGCCGTTGTTGCCGTACTTCTGATAGTCGACGAACTGCTGCATCTGGTCCATGAAGTTGGGGAACTGTGCGCCCGAGTAGGTGAGGGTCGCCTGTGCGTCACGGTCGATGGTGAGCGCCATGACGAGAGAGACGGAAGCCTCGATCTTCCACGCGTCATCTCCCGTATAGTGCGCGACCTGCCCGTTCACCGCGTAACCGACGGAGTCCATACGTGCGCCCCACTTGTCCTGACGGAGAGTCTGGTTTGCATTGATCTCCGATTCGTCATAGATCTGAAGGCCTTCCGCAAGATTGGACCTCTGGACTTTATCGTTGTTGGCATTATCGCCGCTGCCCTTCGCCGTTGCGCCGTTGGAGTAGGTCTCCATCTCGTAGTTCGCGCCCTTGATGCGGGAATAGAGGGCATACTTTTCGGAAATGGGGGTCGGCATCTGGCCGAAGGTGAGGATGTCGGGATCAGATTCGTTTCTCGTCGCCGCGTCCCAAGAACCTGCGCCGTAGAAGATACATCTGCCCGCACGGAACCACGACCAGCCGTTGTTGGTGATCTGTCCTTCCGAATCGCCCGTGTCGTTCCCGTTCCAGTCGGAAGCGAGGGCAAGGAATGCGCCGTATGTTTCAATGAAGTTCTCGGAGTTATAGCCGTACTGCACACTGGCTTGGCGGGTCGTACCGTCAAGATTCATTCTGGACACGGTATTCGCACTGTCACCCGCGAAATTTCTCCAATCTTCGGGATTTTGGATATTGATCTTGCTCATGTCGTCCATTTCGACGGCTTGGCCGTTTTTCGCGGATGCGCATCTCGTGGAAGCCGTATTGATGAGATCTGCGTCATTGCCGAACAGCCAGGGGAGAAGATAGAGCACGGAACCCGTTGCGCCGTCGAGACCTTCGTATTGCTCGCCGCCGTAGATGATGCGGTGCTCGCCCGTCGACGAGGGCGCGCCGCCGTAGCCGTCCGCTGTGCCGCCCACGATGGGCTGCCAGTCGAAGGTATTGAGGTAGTACGTCATCGCCCAGATGAGTGCGGAGTATTCCGCATAGGTGTAGACGATGTGACCCATCGAGGTATCGTAAGGGGCACTGGCATTCTGATTCTTGGAATCCGTGATCTCAAAGGTGTCGTCCGGGAATCCGGGGATCGTGACCGTATAGCCCTGCCCGTTCGTGTACTCCTGGCAGAGAAGCGCAACGGGATCCTTGCCTTTCAATGCTTCATAATAAGAGTTGAAACGGAAGAAGTTGAAGGGGTAATAGGTCGTGGGAACGCCGATGTTGATGATCGGGGCGATCTTGCCCGCCGTTGCCGTCATCTGCTTATCGCTGTCATACGGGTTTGTATACGACCCGCTGGTCGCATAGCGCACGACCGCAGCGTTCTCGCCGCCGAGCGATTCGGTGTAGCCCGTCTCTGACGTATATGTGCGCTTGGACGCAAATTCGGCTTTATCGTCGCCCTCGCCCTTGGCGCCCTTGACATTGCGGTCCGTGTCGGGAAGGGTGGTGGTGAGTGCTTTCTTCATCTCGGGCGTGAAGAAGTTCTTGTTGTAGCCCGTCGAGAAGCACGAATAGTCCTTGGGAAGCCCGTAGAGGCCGACTTCTTCGTTGCCGCTGTCGGTATAGAACTTATTGTCGGCCGCATTGTAAGAGACGGATTGCCCCATGGTGTAGGCATTGTCCCCCGTTGCTCTGCCCCTCTTATAAGAATAGTAGGAGAGGGAATTCTTCCAGATCTGCCCGAAGGAAGTCTGGTTGAGCGCCTTCGCCGCATCTCCGCTGAGGGCGGGATCCGCACTCACGGTGTCGAGATACTTCGTAAGGTCGAGCACACGCCCGGTCTCCGCATAGGAACGCACAAAGCGGGGCGCCAGATAGTAAATATCCGAGATGTTGTTGTTCGACCACTTCGTATCGAGGTCTGTGAAATACTTGTTTTTGTCCGTCGTGACATTGAGCTCGACCTTGTAATTCGTCCCGTGCGCCTTGTTATATTCCGCCATCCAGTCGTTGCAGATACGTCTGTTTGTGGCCGTATCGGCAGCGTTGCAGAACAGGGAGACGCGCAGAACGCCGGGCTCGCTGTCCCCGGGCGTACCGTTCATGTACCCGTCCTCGGCGAGGTTGGTGTCGTCCCCGTCGCCGCCGCACGCCGCAACGGTCAGGACGACGCCCGTCGTCATCAACGCCGCAAGCGCGAGGGCGGAAGCACGTTTCAGAAACTTGCTCTTCTTCATACTTTTTACCTCTTATAATATAAATTTTTGGTTTTTGCGGGGGGAGACGATCCGAACATTTGGGGGAAATGCACAAAAAGGCAGCCTCCGCGGAAATTCATCCGGGGAAAACTGCCAAAAAAAAGATACTCCGTAAATTCTACGCCACGGTGCGACCGAAAAAAAGCGCGTAAAATTAACGAGAGTACCTCTCTTCCATGACTCATCCCCCCAGCGTCATTTCCTGTACTGGTGCTATTGTATCACGCGCTCAGGGGTTTGTCAATAGCCTTTTCTAAATTTTTTTGTGAAAAAGTTCACTTATTTTTCGACTTTTTCGGGGTATTTTCACCGAAAATCCCGAAAAAAAAGGCATTTGGGGTGCAAAAACGCAAGATATGCTTGCATCTTGAAGCCCCCCGCAAGATGTTGGGTCACATCTCGGGCGTCCTGTAAAAATAATAATATTTCTCGTCGCTGCCGCTCTCCCGCATGCCCGCATTTTGCAGCATACGTCGGGAACTTTCGTTCTCAAGAAAGCATTTTGCCTCGACTTTTTCGAGCCCGAGTTTGGAGAAGGCATACTCCGTATAGGCACGCACCGCCTCGCACGCATAGCCGTTTTTCTCATATTCGGGAAGGAGCCGCACGCCGATCTCCGCCTCGTTCGCATACCCGAAGCGGTGCAGGACGGTCTCGCCGACGAGGGTCTTTCCGAGGTAGATCCCGAGGGACATTTCCCGTCTGTGGCGGAAATCTCCCCGTACCATGTCCAAGAACCACCCCTCAGACGGCGGCTCGGGGGAGTCTTCCCGCCAGTCGTAGCCCCAGTAGCGGTTGCGCCCGATATCCGAGGCAAGGCGGGCAAACGCGGCGGCGTCTTCATCGGGAACGGGACGGAGAACGAGCCGCTCCGTCTCAATTTCGGGCGGGTGCGCCACGGCGTCAAACGTTTTCGACGGGATCACGTTGAACTTATCGACGATCTCGCAGGGCAAATACTGCAATTTGGACTTTCTCAGGCCTAAATCGCCCGCGTCGTCCATGCGGTTGAGGTAGTTCACGCCTTCCCCGCAGAAGGCGAGCGCAAAGGCGTGGGCGATCATGGGATAGGCGCCTTCGTAGCCGCGTAGGGCCTTCTCGATATGGACGATCATCATGTCGCCGCAGCGTTCCCCCGCGGCAAAGGCGACGATCTTGCCCCCCGCCGTCAAAATTCCCGCATCCATTCCGAACTCCTTGAGGTGCGGAAGGATCTCGTAGACTTCGGCGATCTCCTCGTCGGCGATGCGGTCCTCTTTTTCGAGCTGTACGCCCTCATATTCCCGCAAAAAAGCGGTCACGGCGGCAAGATCGCGGGCCTCATAGGGGCGGAAACTCCAATCGGGGTAGGTTTTCTTGAACTTATTGACATGATTCCGCTGCCCCGAGAGCCGTTTGCCCGCGTAGGTCTTGAACTGCTCGGCGGGGTAGAGATAATCCCTCCAGCGGCGGTTGTCCGAGATGTTCACCCCCGCGCCGTACCGCGCCGCAAGCAGGGGCATGGCGGCCTTGGGCACGTTTGTAAAGTGAAGGCGGGTCTCCGTGTCGCGGCAATACGTTTCGATCTCGCGGATGGCGGAAAGCTCCTCCTCTTTGCTCCCCGAGAGCGAAACGGGGTAATAAAAATAGTATTTGCCCGCATAGAGTTCACGGAGGATCAGACAGTCCCCGAAAAAGGCATAGTCGGGCGCAAGCGCCTTGTGCCACATGAACTGGAATGCGAGCGAGTAGTCGCTGATGTGCATGTTTTGCACGTAAAACCACGGTTTGAAGCGGAGAAGGTCATCCTTCCGCGTATGTTCGAACGTCAACATAAAATCTGCCCTCGGTTTACGGGCATGGGTACCTCATTTTTCGTCTGATTTGATTTTATGGGCACCATGTCCGAATTGATGACAGTCTTCGGCATGGTACCGCCATTTTGCAAAAATCGGGGACATGTCTCGGACATGCCCCCGTCGTTTTACTCCATTCTGTCGAGAATGTCGAGGATCTCGCAGAGACGGTCAAGATCGTCGCGGGTGTAGTAGTCGATATAGATCCTGCCCTTTTTCTCGGTCCCGATCAGGGAGACTTTCGTCTTGAGCGTCGTGCGGAGACGTTCCACGAGGTGCTTGAGCTCCGCATTCGCGAGGGCGTTTTTGCGGTCCTTGTCCTTGGCGAGCACTTCGGGCGGATTGAGATGCTGTTTGACCGCACGCTCCATCTCGCGCACGGACCAGCCCTGCTTGACACATTCAAGGGCGAGCGGGGCCTGCTCTTCCTTGGGCACGGGGACAAGGGTACGGGCATGCCCCGAGGAGAGCTTCCCGTCCCGCACGAGGGCGATGACTTCCTCGGAGAGGGTCAAAAGCCGCAGCGTGTTCGCGATCGCCGGGCGGGATTTGCCGAGCCGCTCCGCCAAAACTTCCTGCGTCAGGCTGTACTCTTCCATGAGCCGCTTCATGCCGTACGCCGCTTCGATGGGATTGAGATCTTCACGCTGCAGGTTTTCGATGAGTGAGATCTCCTGGATCTCCTTCTCGGTATAGTTGCGCACGATGACGGGCATGGTGGTAAGCCCCGCCATTTTCGCCGCGCGGAACCGACGTTCACCCGCGATGATCATGTACTTCCCGTCGGGAGCACTGCTCACGACGATCGGGCTGATGACGCCGTGCTCGCGGATGGAATTCGCAAGATCGTTCATCGCATTCTCATCGAACGCCTTGCGGGGTTGGTTGGGATTGGGGAAAAGATCGTCGAGGGAGATCTCCGTCACGCCCGATTCCCCGCGCGCATGTTCATACGCTTCCTCTGTGTCGTTAAACAATGCGGATAAGCCGCGTCCTAAACCTTTCGCCATCGTCTATTCTCCTTTCCCTTCTGTTTTTTTCAAAAATTCTTCGGTGAGAGCGCTGTATGCGCGCGCCCCCATACACTTGGGGTCATGTAAAATGATAGGCTTTCCGTGGCTGGGCGCCTCCGAAAGGCGGATGTTGCGCGGAATAACGATTTCGTACAATTTTTTTGTAAAATACTTTTTGATCTCCGCAGAGATCTGCTTGGAGATCGTCGACCTGCCGTCGTACATGGTGAGGACGACGCCCTCGACCTTGATGTTCCTGTTGAGGTGGGAGCGCACGAGGGAAATGGAGTTCATGAGCTGCGACAACCCCTCGAGCGCATAATATTCGCTCTGGATCGGAATGATCACGCTGTCTGCGCCCGCCAAAGCGTTGATCGTGAGGAGCCCCAGCGAGGGCGGGCAATCGATTAGGATATAATCATAATTACTCTTTACTTTGTCGAGCGCGCTCTTCAAAACCTTCTCACGGTTTTTCTTATAGACGAGCTCGACTTCCGCCCCTGCAAGGTCGATGTTCGAAGGAAGCAGGGTCAACCCCTCGATCTCGGTGTCAAGGATGTTGTCGTTGACGCTCTCCTCCTCGATCATGACATTGTAGACGGACTTTTTGAGCTGACTCTTAGAGAAGCCGAACCCTGTCGTGGCGTTGCCCTGTGGGTCGAGATCGACGAGCAGGACCTTCTTTCCGAACGTCGCAAGGTACGCCGCCATATTGACACAGGTCGTCGTCTTGCCCACGCCGCCCTTTTGGTTGGAAAACGAAATGATCTTCCCCATTTTTCACGTCACTCCTTCTTGTCTTCCGTGGGATTTTTCGCTTCATTCTGCGATTTTGCCTCGCCCTCTTGCGCCGTCGCATCGAAGGTTTTTATCGCTTCGGAAGGAACGTGCGCCGCGGCAGAAACATTGGCGTTGTTTTCGGCTTTTGCGCCGAACGGATCGTCTGGCGTATCCTTATCGTGGTTTTCCATATAGGCAAGCACTTCTTCATAGGACGCACCGTGCATGAGCATGTCGACCTCTGCCGTATAGATGGTTTCCCGCTCTACGAGAACGCGGGCCATGTTGTCGAGGATCGCACGATTCTCCGTCAGAAGCCTCCTCGCCCGCTCATAGGCCTTTTCGACGATCGCCTTGACCTCTTCGTCGATGACCCCTGCTGTCTCCTCGGAATAGGTGTTCCGCTGTTCGAAATCACGCCCGAGAAACACAGGACCGTCGTTTCCGTAGGCGATCGGGCCGAGACGTTCGCTCATGCCCCATTCGGTGACCATCTTGCGAGCCATTTGGGTGACTTTTTGAATATCGTTGGATGCGCCCGCCGAAACATCGTGGATGACGATCTCCTCGGCGACTCGTCCGCCGAGCGCCATGCAGATGAAGTCGTTGAGCTTGTTGACGGTGTAGTCGTTGTCATCCGTATCGGGGCGGGTGAGTGTGTAGCCTGCTGCCATGCCGCGGGGGATGATGGAGACCTCGTGCACGTTGTCGTTCCGCTCGCAGAGCTTCGCAAGGATCGCGTGCCCCGCCTCGTGGTAAGCGGTACACTTCTTGTCCGCTTCCGTCACAACGCGGCTCTTCTTCTGAGGCCCCATAATGACCTTGTTGATGCCCTCGTAGATCTCGAGGTTGCCGATCGTCGATTTCCCCGCACGGGCGGCGAGGATCGCAGCCTCGTTGAGGAGATTCGCAAGGTCGGCTCCCGAGAATCCGCTCGTCATGCGCGCGATCGTCTTAAAGTTGACGTCGGGTGCGAGGGGTTTATTCCGCGCGTGCACTTTAAGAATTGCCTCGCGTCCCTTCACATCAGGAAGATTGACGTAGATCTGTCTGTCGAAACGGCCAGGACGCAGAAGTGCGTTGTCGAGGATATCCGCGCGGTTGGTCGCCGCCATGACGATGATCCCCTCGTTGGTTTCAAAACCGTCCATCTGGACGAGGATCTGGTTGAGCGTCTGTTCGCGTTCATCATGTCCTCCGCCGAGCCCTGCACCGCGCTGACGCCCGACGGCATCGATCTCATCAATAAAGATAATACAGGGCTGATTGCGTTTCGCAAGATCGAACAAGTCTCTGACGCGGGAAGCACCGACGCCGACATACATTTCCACAAAGTCCGAACCGCTGACGGAGAAGAATGGAACGCCCGCTTCGCCCGCAACAGCCTTCGCAAAAAGCGTTTTGCCCGTCCCGGGAGGCCCTACGAGAAGGACGCCTTTCGGAACTCTTGCGCCGAGATCGGAGAACTTTTTAGGACTTTTGAGGAATTCCACCACCTCGGCGAGCTCCTCTTTTTCCTCTTCGGCCCCCGCGACATCCGAGAAACGAACCTTCAGATTCGTCGAAACACGGGCCTTGGTCTTGCCGAAGTTCATCACCTTCCCGCCACCGCCGCTGGTCGCACGGAAGATCATAAAGAAGGCGACAAGCCCGATCACGAGGACCGCGATATAGATGACATTTCCCCAACCGGAGCCCGCGTTAGGATCCGAGAACCAAACTTCCTCGATCCCGTAATCCTCCGACCACTTGTTTACGAGCTCCCTGACCTCCATCGGGTCGCCGTACAGACTGCTGTAATTCGCCCAGTACGCATAACTCGAGGCGTCTTTACTCGTGTAGCCATAGACATTATATCCGTCTACCCGAATGACCCTGATCTGTTCATCGTCTTTGATGTCGCCGTCCGTCTCGTCCGTTTCGCCGCGAGGGTCTTCTATCAATGCATTGAACTTGATATAGTCGACTTCCTTGCTGTTTCGGATATAGGAGCTGATAAAGAAATACAACGCTATTCCGAGAATCGCGACGAGAACGACGGCAATGATTGTTTTTACCGTTCTGCTCAAAATTGATCTCCTTTTTAGAATTTTCGCATTACGCTTAGTATTCGCGTATCTGCCTTATTATTGTATCACAAAGGCGTTCTTTTATCAAGTGTTTGGCTACACTTCTTTCCCTTTTTTCACAAAAATCACAGATTTGCCTCGATTTTCCACTTTTATGCCCAATCTAAGCTTAAAATGGGGGTCAAAATGGGTAAAATTTGTTTCACATGAAACACTCCGCCGAATTTTTTACTTTTTTAATGTTTCACGTGAAACAATCAGTGCAAAATTTTTACCTCGGTGCAACACGAAATAGTGCAAAAATGGCATGAAAAAGCCCCTCTGGTAATGAGAGGGGTTGAAATTCAGTTCACGCCGGGAAGTAAAGCCATGAGATCGGAGCGGAAGATCGCACCGACGACGGTGCTGTCACCGATAAAGCCGTGCAGGCTCGCCGAGGGGATCCATGTGCAGATGAGAAGGATGAGCACGGTGAGCGCCGCGGCTTCCAAGAGCCCGAGGAGCGCACCGAGGAAGTGATTGACGACGGAGACCGCCTTCACACTGTCCGCAAGTGCGCCGCCCGCCATGCCGATGAGCCATGTGCCGAGCTTCACGATGACAAACAGAAGAATGTATGAAATCACAACGGTGATCCAGCCACCAAGCGTCGCGTTTCCGATCCCGTTTGAGATCGTGCTCTCGAGCCCCCACCAGTTTTCCAGCGCATCCTTGAAGGCGAAACAGAAGATAAAGGGAATCACAAAGGACAGCACCCATCCCGCAGTCTTGCACACGCCGCGGATGAAACCCACCTTTGCGCCGATCAAAGTCCCTAAGAAGAGTACCACAAAGAAGATCAGATCGAGGATCCAAGCCATAAAAAAGCCTCCTTACCAAATATTATATCACGGATTTTGGAAAATGTCGCCCGTTTTTCTTATATTTTCCTTGCGATCGGGCAACAATTTGACCGTTCGGAGGAGATTATGGAGTATTCCTTTCATTTTTATAATACCTTGGCGGAAACGGGCATTATGATGGCCCTCACAAAGTTTTTGGGGGAACTCAAGGCCCCGCCCGTCGTGCTCTGCATCGGCAGCGATCTTGCCGTGGGGGACAGTTTGGGCCCCATCACGGGAACCCTGCTCCGCCGCAAGGGGGAGATGTACGGCTACGTCTACGGGACCCTCAAAAACACGGTCACGGCGAAGGAAGTCCGCTATGTGGACGCCTTTTTGCGGAAGACCCACCCCGACAGCAAGATCATCGCCGTCGACGCCGCCGTGGGGGAAGAGGGGGACGTCGGGCTTGTGAAGGTCATCGATGCCCCGCTCAAACCGGGGGCGGGGGCGAATAAGCGGCTCGGAAAGGTGGGGGACGTCTCCGTCCTCGGGATCGTGGCGAAAAAATCCGCCTTCTCCTATTCGCTCTTGAACCTCACGCGGCTGAATATGGTCTACACGATGTCGGAAATTATCGCCGGCGCGCTCTCTTCCTTTGCGTTAAGGGCGGAGGGCGCAGAAAATCTTGTAAAATTTTCACAAATTTGATTGGTATTTTTTGAAATCATGTGAGTAATTTTCAATATTTTTTCATTGTAAAAATTTTCCGCTTCTCTGTTGACGGAATGTTTTCCGTGGAGTACAATAAAGAAAAATTCAAAAAAGGAGAATAAAAAAATGGTAAAAACCATCCGCAAGAAGGAGTATAACACCGCGACGGCTTCGATCGTCAAGAAGGTCACCTGCGGCTGCTTCGGCGATCCCGCGGGATATGAAACGACGCTGTATGTGACGGAGGAGGGGAGCTACTTCCTCTACACGAACGGCGGCGCGGCGTCCCCTTACCCCGTTGAGGACATCAAAACGATGACCAAGGCCAACGCCCAGAAATGGATCGAAGAGAACTGAGTGAAAGCGGCTCGCACGAGCCGCTTTTTTGGTGGAAGGAAGAGGATGACGGCTACTTCTTGCCCTCTCCCCAGTTGCCCACCCCCCTACCCCCCTCCTCGGGAGGGGGCATGACACGACACCACTCCCTTGCTTCCCCTTGTAGGGTGGAGCAACGCATTCTGCCAAAAGTTGATAACTTTTGGCGCGTTGCGACATGAGTGAGCGCATCAGAGGTGCGAACGATGACCGAATGCGGGTCTCTACCCGCATGAGACAGTACCCGCGCAGCGGGGGATAGGGTTTTTCGGGAAACCCCTCAGTCACCTGCGGTGACAGCTCCCCTAAGAGGGGAGCCGAGGGGCGGACTCTGTTTATCGGGATCCTTCGGTCGCAGAGCTCCCTCAGGATGACGCGGGGGGGGAGCCAAGGGGAGCGGGTCGCGCGAGCGGGGGAGCCGAGAGAAGAGAAAAAACCTCCCCGGGCGGGGGAGGCTTTCATCTTTATTCTTCTTCGGGCTTGTCGGGGGTGGGGGAAGCAGGCGTTTCTTCATCGGATTCGTTGCCGAGGAAGGTGCCGAAGAATCCCGAGAAGCCGCCCTTCTTGTACCCCGGTGTGCCGCTGCGGGAGAACGTCGTTCCCGACGTCTCGGGCGCCGTTTCGGTGGGAAGTTCCCGCTTCTCATACGGCTTTTTGCGGTCGCCGAACCTGCCCGTGCGCTCCTTTCTGCCGCCCTTTCTGTCCTTGCCGTCCTTTCCCTTGTTACGGTCGCGCTGGCGGTCGTCGGTCTTGAGATTTTTGGGGATGATGACGACGTATCTCGAAGGCTCCTTGCCCTCGCTCTTGGTGTAGACTTCCTCGCTCTCCGCAAGAGCGGAGTGAATGATCCTGCGCTCGTAGGGATTCATGGGCTCGAGGCGGACGCGCTTCCCGAGCCGCACTGCCTTGGCGGCGAGCTTTTCGGCGACTCTCTTTAAGGTCTCCTCGCGCTCCTCGCGGTAGTTCCCGCAATCGACGACGACCCGCTTATACTCCTTTCTGCCCGTATTGGCGACGGCGCCCGCCAAGATCTGGATGGCGTCGATGATCTCGCCTCTTCTTCCGATGACGCCCTTCGCGCCCGCGGATTTGAGCTCGATGACGATCTTTTCGTCCTCGCCCGAAAGGGTCGGCGTGGCGTTTGCGCCGAGAAGGGGAAGGAGCCCCTCCAGAAAGCGTACGGCGCGCTGTCCGTCCGTCAGTTTCTCTTTGACGGTGAGTTGAACTTTGGCGGGCACGGACCCGAACAGACGCTTTTTTCCTTCCTCGAGGACGACGACGTCCACGTCCTCACGCGTGAGAGAGAGCGCTTCCAGCCCTGCCGCTACGGCATCTTCCACTGTCTTGCCGGTAAAAATCGTTTCCATAATTCTATCCTCTTGACCTTATTTTTTATGGGTCTTACCCTGTTTTTCCTTTTTCTTTTCCTGCTTTTCGGCGTCCTTCATCCACGGGAGCTTCCGCTCGTAGACCGCCGCAGTTTCCGCCTCTTCCTTCTTCTTGAAGATCCTTCCGAGGATGAAGTTGCAAAGGAGCGTCACGATGATGCCGACGATACTGCTCATCGTCATATAGATGGAGAACGCGGCGCTGTATTGGAAGGCGAAGAGGGCGTAGATGAGGGGCATGACGACGAGCATGATCTTCTGCGTCGTTGCACCCTGCCCGTCCACCGTCTGATATTTGTTGGACGTCTTATTGCTCTTCATCGCGACGATCTGCGAGAGAAGCATGAAGCCGATGGAGAGCACGATGAGGATAAAGTACCCGTTCGGCTCATCCTTTTCGTTCGCGAGTTCGGATGTGAGCACGGTGTATCTGCTCTGGTCGATCATCCCCGTGATCGCCTGCTCGTGCCCCCTGTATTCCACCGTCACCGAGCGGAACTCGGAGCTGAAATCCTCGTAATCGGGGATAGGGTGCTGATAGGAGACGTCGGGATACCAGACGTTTTTGATCCACAAAAAGCTCGGATCGTCGCTGCGGAAACGCAATGCCGCATCGATCGCGCCCAGCCGTTCGACATACTGCTGTGCCGCCGAAGCAAGTTTCTTCTGCGCGGCGTCGTCTTGGGAAGATGCAAGATAGGCCTGCACCGCCCCGATGGCCGCATTTTTCGCCTCGATTCTCGCCTCGGCCGCCATTCTCTCCGCCTCGGGAAGGTCTTTGACCGACTCTTCCGCCACGGCGGGCGACTCGTTTTCCATGACGTCCACATAGCGGTCAAGATCGATCTTATACTCGCGCGTGATGTCGTCCGCTTCGAGATTATAGATATAGAAGATGTAATCGGAGGGATCCGTGCTCGTGACGGTGAGGTACTTTGCGGTCTTTTCCGAAGAGGAGATCTCGGTCATGGTATAGGCGATCTCCGTCCCGTTGGGGGTCCCCGCCACGGTTGCACCGTTTTCCCATGCGAGCGGGATCTTCTTCTCCTCATTGTTCTCAAAATAGGAAAGGAAGAGGGAACCTTCCTCATCCTTCAACGTAAAATCGATCCCGTCCACCCCGTTTGCGAGAACGGCGGCGTTGTAGGATTCGGACATCTTTTCGTAGTATTGCAGATTCGCATACTGGGAATAGGCGCGGAAGCCCTGCCATGCGACGATCAGGATGACGAGCGAGACGATCATGGGAAGACATGCCCCGAGCATGCTGTATCCGTTCTTCTTCTGGAGCTCGTACATCTTTTGGTTGTACATCTGCTTATCGCCCGCGTATTGCTTCTGGAGCTTTTCGAGTTCGGGCTGCATCTGCCGCATGATGAGGTTCTGTTTGCGCATTTTGACGCGCTGATAAATATCGAAGGGGAGGGTGATCGCCTTCAACACGAGGTTGAAGACGATGATGCCGAGACCGACGATCCCGACCCCCTCGATAATGATACGCGCAAAATGACCGAGCCAGTCCAGCCCGATCTCGTATCCCTCGGGAAGCACCATGACGTCCGTCACGGCGCCCAGCAAAGATAAAATCTGCATAGATTCTCCGTCATAGGAGCCATTTGCGCTTCCAGAAAACCTCAGGCGCGGGATCGGTCCCGCCCTTGGAGAGGGGATTACAGCGCAGAATTCTCCAAATTCCAAGCAAAATTCCCACGACCACGCCCCAGTTGTTGATACACCGCTTGGTGTATTCCGAACAAGTCGGGGTGTAGAGGCAGGTGTGTCGGGAGAAGTACTTCTGGTAGAAGCAAATCATCCTGATGCACAGCCCGCGCAAGATGGGTCTGTACACCTTTCGCCTCAGATATTTCAGGTTCTCAGAGGCGAGTTGTCTCAGTCGTATGTTCAATGAGGCGCTCTCTTTCCAGGATTTTTCCGATGTCCCTCTTGAAAGAGGCATAGGCGTAGCTTTCGGCAACGCGCGGAATGAGAAGGATGGCGCAGGGGGAAAGATGTTCGGCATACTCCGAAAACGCCGCCCTGAGGAGCCGCTTGATGCGGTTCCTTCGGACGCTCTTCCCGTATTTTTTCCCGACGCAGACCGCCATTTTCGTCCGTTCCGCGGGGGAATAGACGAGCGTGACCGTTTCCGAATAAGCCCGCCTGCCGCACTTATGCAGAGCGGAGATCTCCTTCTGCTTTTTCAGCCTAAGACAGCGCATCGCAGCCCGTTACGCCGTAAGATGCTTTCTGCCCTTGTTTCTTCTTCTCTTGAGAACCTTTCTTCCGCCCTGCGAAGCCATTCTCTTGCGGAATCCGTGGACCTTGCTTCTCGTTCTCTTTTTGGGCTGGTACGTTCTTTTCATAGCATTACTCCTTGATGAATTCTTTTTAGATTATAAAGTTTTTCTCGTATCCCGTCAAGCGATTATTGCGCGTTTCTCACGGGTAAAATCAAATACAGGCTCCCTTTTTCCTCGGCATTCTGCAAAATAAACGGGGAAATGGGTCCGTTGAAGGAAATACAGACGTTCTCTTCGCCGAGCGCCTTGAGCGCTTCGAGGAGGTATCTCGCATTCATGGAGATGGTGAGGTCGACGCCTTCGATCCCCGCAAGGACGCTCTCCGCCACATTGCCGAAATCGGAAACGGACGAGAGTTTTACAAGATCCGAGCCGATCTCGAGGGTGATGAGATTGTTCTTGTCGCCGCGGATGAGGACGGCGGCGCGCTCCGCGCTCTGGATGAGTTCATTGCGGGAAAGGGTGACGACCGTCGTAAAGCGGGCGGGGATCACGTTCTCTTTTTTGATGAATTCCCCGCTGTACAGGCGGGACAGAACGATCATCCCTTCCGTCCCCACGAGGAGCATGCCCCCTTCCGTATAGAGGGTGATCTCCTTGTCGTCCTCGGTGAGCATGCGGGCGATCTCCGTAAGGGTGCGGGCGGGGCAGATGATGCTCCCCGCTTCGCTCTTGGAGACGATCTCCGCATCGGACAGCGCGAGTCGGTATCCGTCGAGGGCGGTCATTTCGAGCTTGTCGCCGAATTCCATGAGGCATCCCTTGAGGACGGGACGGGATTCATCCTGCGCGCAGCAGAATACCGTCTGCGCGATGATGCGCTTGAGCTCTCCCTGCTTCATGACGACGCTCCTCTCCCCGATCCCGAGGTTGAATTTGGGGAATTCTTCCCCGCTCATCGTCTGGAAAGCGGTCGCCGAGTCGCGGTACCTGATCTCGAGCCCGCGTTCGCCCGTCTCCGCGGAGACTTCTTCGTCCGAAAGTTTCACGATGAAGTCGGCAAAGAGTTTGCCGGGCACGCAGATCTCCCCTTCGTCAAGGATCTCCGCCTTCACGGTCTTGGAGATGGTGAGCTCGCCGTCCGTCGCCGTCAGGCGGAGTTCTTCGCCGTACGCTTCGATCTTGATGCACTCCATCACGGGCACGGTCGTCCTCACGGCGCATGCCTTGGATACCTTCATCACCGCTTCCGAGAGCGTCGCCCCATCGCAAACAAATTTCATCTTTTCCCTCCGCAGATGTTTTATTTTTATAAGAAGAATTTTAATAATAGTAATAATAAGGGCTGTGGAATTGTGGACAAGCCCCGCTTGTCCGTTCCGATCTTCCTTATTATAGCGAAAATGGGGAAAAAAGGCAAGCAAAACGCGGCTTTTTTCGCAAAACCGCAGAGAAAAGGTTGTGGAAAAAGCGTGGAAAAGAATGTGGACAGGCTGTTGAGAAAGTTGGGGAATCCACAGGGGGGAAGAAGGGGAAAAGGGGAAGGGGACGGAAATTCTTCCGCGGAAGAGGACGGCGGAGGGGATATGAACATTTTTATCGACAATGTGGAAAAAGAGGGGGAAAGGTTCTCCACAACGGTTGATAAAAATGTTCGGGCGTGCTATAATGGAGGCATGCAGGAAAAGTTGCCCGATTTTGCGCGGATCTGCGGACAGATCGGAGAAAAACAGGCGCAGTTCGACGCCTTCTATGCACTCCTTCTCGAATACAACGAAAGATTCAACCTCACGGCGGTCACGGAAAAAGAGGAAGTTTTCCACAAACATTTTCTCGATTCGGTCGCGGGAGAGGGATTTTTGCCGCGGGGCGCCGTCTGCATCGAGGTCGGTTCGGGGGCGGGCTTTCCGTCCATCCCCCTGAAGATCGTGCGGGAGGATCTCACGCTCACCCTCGTCGAGAGCACGGGCAAGAAATGCGTCTTTCTGAAAGAGGCGGTCCGCGCCCTCGGGCTGAAGGGGGTGGAAGTCGTCAACGCGCGGGCGGAAGAGCTCGGGCAGGATCCCGCCTTCCGCGAAAAGTTCGGCGTCGCGTTTGCACGTGCCGTCGCGCGGCTCAACGTCCTTGCGGAATACTGCATGCCGCTCGTGCGGGTCGGGGGGAGCTTTCTCGCCTACAAGGGGGATGCGGAAGAGGAGATCCGCGAGGCGGAAGGGGCGCTCCGCCTTTTGGGCGGCGGAAAAAAAGAGGTGGTCCGCTACGACCTTCCCGAGGGCTACGGCACGAGGACGCTCCTCAACGTGCAGAAGGAAAAACACACGCCCAAAGGGTACCCCCGCGGACATGGTATGGAGAAAAGGAGTCCCATCGTATGAAATGCGCACTCACGGGGCACAGGGATCTTCCCCCCGATTTCAATACAAATTTGCTCTATGACTCTTTGGAAGAGCTCATCAAAGAGGGGTATGATACCTTCTATTGCGGCATGGCGCGGGGGTTCGACCTTCTGGCGCTCGACTGCCTCGTCGCGCTCCGTTTAAGGTACAGGATCCGTCTTGTCGCCTGCATTCCCTTTTACGGGCACGAGATGAGTTTTTCCCGTGCGGACCGTGAGAAATATCTCGCGCTCCTTTCGTGGTGCGACGAGAAAAAGGAGCTTTCCCCGCGGTATGCCCCCGGGGTCTATTTCGCACGGGACAGATATATGGTGGACTGCGCCGACCTCGTCTTTGCCTATTGCAACCGCGCAACGGGCGGAACGGCATACACCCTCGCCTATGCGCGCAAGACCGAAACGCCTATAAAATATGTCGAAGATTGAGGGAGAACGGCGGAAACGCCTTATTTTTTTGCAATTTTTGGTTCGGTGAATTGTCCCTCGGCTCCTCTTTTAGGGGGCGCCAAAGGGCGGGGGACAAGGCCTACCCCCTTTGGGTGGAGGCTCCGCCGCAGACGGTGGTGGGGGGATGATGCGGAGAAAACAAAAAAATGGCAGAAAGGGGTTGACAAATTCTTAAAATCGGTTATAATAATAGTAGAAAATAATTTCGGGCTGGGTTGAAATTCCCGAGGTCCACCGCGGCGGGGGTATTCCTCGCCAACTTTTTTTACGATGGAAAAAATTTTAAGCATTTTTATTGACGAATCGGGCGATTTCGGAAAGTACGACAAGCACGCGCCGTATTATTTTGTGACGATGCTCTTTCACGACCAAAGCGCAAGTATCGGTGAGGAACTTTCACGGCTTGACGGGCACCTCTCCATGCGGGGGCTTCAGGATCATTGTTTGCACACCGCACCGCTCATCCGCCGGGAATCGCCTTATCAGTATTGGACGATCGACGAACGGAAGCAACTGCTTAGCAGTTTCATGAATTTTGCCGCCAAAGTTCCTTTTACATACGCCGTCTTTGCGGTGGAAAAAGAGGAGCGGATGAACGAATTTCAGCTCATTGGCGCCCTCTCGAAAAAGATCAAAGACTTTTTGGACGTCCATGCCGCGTTTTTCGGCGGATTCGATCAACTCATAATCTATTATGACAGCGGACAAAAGCAACTCACGGGTATTTTGGCCTCTCTTTTACTCGACGCGAATGTGGATTTTCGCCGCAAGATCAAGCCCGCAAATTATCGGCTGTTTCAAATCGCGGATCTGCTCACAACATTTGAACTGATCGAGTACAAACGGAAGCGCGGGGCAAACAGTGCTTCGGAGCAAGATTTTTTCGGCTCGATGCACGATTTTTATAAGAATTATTATAAGCGTTTCGCCAAACGAAAAATTTCATGCGAAACTCACTAAGCGCTCCAAGATTATGAATGCGGCCCGATAGAAGGATCTATCAGGCCGCTTTTGTGTTTATCCAAGGGGCGCCAAGGGGTAGAGGCAAGGGCGGGCGGCGTCATCCTGAGACAGTGAAAAAGAACGAAGTCCGCGGAAGAATGTCCCGAAGGATCTCGCCGCACAACCGCGCTTCTTCCCCGCGAGATTCTTCGGGAATTGCGGTTCGGACTGCGTATAACTCACTGTCTCAGAATGACGCGGGGGGGCGCACATGCCTCTGCCCTCATCCCGAGGCGAAGCCGAGCGGATCTCATAGACCCACGAGCGTCCATATTTACGAGGGGATTCGCTCGCCCCTTGCGGGGCTCGGAATGAGGCCCTCCCACGGAGAGAGCTGCATGGCTCCTCCGTGGGAGGAGCTGTCACCGCAGGTGACTGAGGTGGGCCTCTCGGCGCGCCAGCTCTCCCTCAAAGGGGCGCCAAGGGCGGGGAAAGACTTGAAACCGTTTTCCCCATCATCCGAACTTTTCTCCCAAAAAAAGACAAACCGTGCGCAAAAAAATGCGGTATGATCGGAAGGATCACGGGAGGAATTATGGCTTACGAAAAACGGGTCTTGGTATTAAGGCAGATCAGAAAGGGCTTTTCGGCGGACGGCAGTGCGCTTTCGGGCGTGGTGTACGCGGAGCGGCTGGGAAGCGAACTCACCGTAACGCTCCGCATCCCCGGGCTCTCGCCCCTGAAAGAGGGGAGATATCTCCTCGTTTTGCGGCTGAAAGGCAGCTTTTATTGCCTTGCCCTCGGGGAGGGGGCGATGAAGATCCAAGACGCGCCTTCCGTCAAGGAAGGGTTCTCCGCGCTCCTCTGTTTTGTGCGGGGAGAGGCGGTCCCCGTCGCGTTCGGCAACTGCGGGGCGGAGAGCGGGGACTATTCGCCCCTGCTTGCGGCGCTCACCGAAAATACGAAAAAGAAGCCGTTGCCCACACCCATGCCCCCGTTTCAGACGCCCGCGCCCCTCGAACCCAACGTCCCCTTCGCCCCCGGCGTGCCGCTGCCCGGGCCCGATCCCGACGGGGAGGAAAAGGACAGCTCCCCCTTTCGCGAGCACGCCGCTTCCTACGACGACGAGGCGATCGCGCAGGACAACTACTTTTCTTCTGAGGATGAAGATGGGGCAGGGGAAGTACCTGAAGGAGGGCAAGGACAGAAGGCGGAAGATCCGTGCGGTCCTTCTCCGCATGCGGATGATACGCTCCTCTTCCCCCGCGGCTCGCTTACATATTACGGGGAAGTGCGGGAAAAACTCGAAGCCGTCATGAAAACCTACCCCCCCGATACCCGCCTCAAATGGGCGTTTCCGCACTCCGAATGGGTGCGCTCGGAAGACCGCCTTATCGGCGTCATTTACGAGGAAGGCATCCCCCGCTATCTGTGTGTGGCGGCGGAATACGGGGACGGGGAAGTTATGGAGAATGCGACTTTCGTCCCCGCGACGCCCTTCTCCGACGAAAAGGGGTTTTGGGTCGTCTTTCAGGACGCCGATACGGGCGCCTACGTCAAGGTGGAAAACGGCTGAGCGACAAATTTACGAAAAAACCGAACAAGAATTTTCCTCTTCCGCGGAACGGCGTTTTCAAAAACCCGCCCCGCGGTTGTTTTTTCGGTTCTGTTTGTGTTCATAAAAGAGAATGTGAACACAGAACATTTTCAAAGTTTTGTGATAATCAATCAACTTTTTTCACATAATTTTGTGAAAATAGTGTTGTTTTCACTATATTCGACAAAAATCGACAAATTATTTTTGAAAAATTTTTGTTAATTTACTTGCATTATGTAAATTTATATGTTAGAATTTTACAGGAATAAATTACAGAGAAACGTAAGGAGGAAATTTCCATGAAACGTGAACGCATTGAAGACATTGCCGAACTGCTCGACAAACGCGGCAGGCTCACGTTGGAACAGCTTGACGACTTCTTCCCGAATGTCTCGCAGATGACCCTCCGCAGGGACCTGCTTCAGCTGGAACAACAGGGCCGTATCATACGCGTGCGCGGGGGCGCGATGTCCGTCAAAGAAGTGCAGAAGGTGTCGGGGGAACCCTACGCCAAAAAATCCGTCAGCAACTCGGACGAGAAGATGAGGATCGCGCAGAAGGCGGCGAATCTCATCGATGAGGACTGCTCCCTCTTCATGGACGGCGGCACGACGGCGATGGCGCTCGCCAAGGAGCTCCCCGATATCAATATCCATGTCTTTACGAACGGGCTCGCCGTGGCGATCGAACTTTCCCAAAAGAAAAACCTCAACGTGACCGTGCTCGGCGGGCAGGTGATCAAGGAGAATCTCTCCACCGCTTCCCCCGTCGCAAAGAGCTATTTCGAAAACACCAATTTCGAACTTGCGATCATCTCGGCGTCCGCATTCACGCCCGAGATCGGGTTCTCCTGCGGCTCCATGGTGGAAGCGGATCTTCTGAAGATGGCGCGCCGCAAGGCAAAGACCATGTATATGATGCTCGACAGCTCCAAGATCGGCAAGATCATGCCGCACACCTTCGCGCGGCTGGAAGACATCGACGTGCTCATCACGGACGACAATTTCCCCGCCGACATGAAGGAACTCTTCCGCCAGAAGAATATTGTCGTAATGTAACGTAATGTTATCCGCCCCCGCCGCTCCCGCGGCGGGGGTTTTGCTTATTGAGGGGGGCTCTGCCGTAGGTGGCGGTGGGGCGTGCCCCCTCCCGAGGGGAGGAGCGGCGTCATTCTCCTCAACAGCCCGATGGGCTGTGAGGGACGCCGCGACAGGAGGCGTGGCCTCGCCGACGGGGTTGCGGCGGTCCCTGCCACCGCAACGGGTAGGGGGGTGGGCAACGATGCGGCGTCATCCTGAGACAGTGAGAAAGTACGGAGTTCAAGGAAGAATGTCCCGAAGGATCTCGCCGCTACGGCGTACTGCTTTTCCTCATCCCGAGGCGAAGCCGAGCGGATCTCATAGACCCACGAGTGTCCATATTTACGAGGGGATTCGCTCGCCCCTTGCGGGGCTCGGAATGAGGCCCCCTTCCCCCCCGCGGGATTCTTCGGGAATTGCAATTCGGCTGCGTATAACAATTCGGCTCAGAATGACGCGGGGACACAGCGTACCGCTTGCCCTTATCCTCATCCCGAGGCGAAGCCGAGCGGATCTCATAGACCCACGGGCGTCCATACTTACGAGGGGATCCGCTCGCCCCTTGCGGGGCTCGGAATGAGGGCCCCTCAAGGGGTGAGTGGTCGGCCGTAAGGGGGCGCCGGGAGCGAGGGGGACAACTTTTTCTCCTTTCCGTGCAAAACGGTTGCGTTTTTTATGGGTAAATGGTAAAATATTTCCGTATGAACCTTACGATCTCCGCACTCGACGAATATTTCATGGCGCACTATTCCGATTATGTGCGTCTTGCGGCGCTCCCCGGCTATGTGATGCCGGAGCGCCTTGTTGTGGGCACGGACGGAACGATCCTCAAAAAGGACGATTCCCTCATGCGGCTGAGCCACCAGCCCTCCGCCGCCGCGCTCCTTGCGCAGCTCAAAGAGGAGCAGGCGGATACCGACTACTCTTTCTCCTTCCGCTTTCTGCGGTTCGGGGAAAAACTGCGCCGCCCCTTCGACAAATATTCCTTCCCGCGCGTCCTTTCCCGTATGCTCGCAAGGCGGCGGCTCACGGCGGAAGAAGTGGGGGAACGGCTCTCCATTGAACCCCGCTTCTGGAAAAAGATCGTGAAGGGCGCCCTCTTCCCCGAAAAGAATACGGTAATCGCCATCGCCCTCGTCTGCGGGCTCGATGCGCGGGATGCCGAAAACCTCTTCAACGCCTGCGGATACGAGTTCAGAGAGGACAGCGTGCGCGACGTCGTCGTGCGGTTCCTTCTCGAACAAAAGGTCTTTGCGGCCGAGCTTCGCGATCTGTGCCTTGCGGAGTATAAAGTGACCTCTCTCCCCATCGCGCGGTGAACTTATCGCCCCTTTTCTATATATAATGTATGGGAGAGGGTATGTTCTTCAGAAAACTCAGGGCGGATATCGACGCCGCCATGAAAAACGATCCCGCGGCGAGAAACCGCCTCGAAGTCTATCTCACCTATTCCGGCGTGCGCGCGCTCATCTGGCATCGGCGCGCCGCCTTCCTCTATAAAATCAAACTGAAACTTTTTGCCCGCATGCTCTCCCAGTGGGCGAAATTCCGCACGGGGATCGAGATCCACCCCGCGGCAAAGATCGCGGCGGGCGTATTCATCGACCACGGCGCGGGCGTCGTCATCGGCGAGACGGCGGAGGTGGAGACGGGCGTCGTCATCTATCAGGGTGTGACGCTCGGCGGGACGGGGAAGGAGCGCGGCAAGCGCCATCCTACCGTGCGGAAGAATGCCATCATCTCCTGCGGGGCGAAGGTGCTCGGCGGGTTCGAGGTGGGCGAGGGCGCGAAGATCGGCGCGGGAGCGGTCGTCTTGCACGAAGTCCCGCCCTACGCGACCGTCGTCGGAGTCCCCGCGAGAGTGGTGAAGATCAACAATTCGCAAATTTCTTTATGATTTGAGCGCCCTTCGGGCGGAATACTGAGGTTAAAGAAATTTGCGAGGGGTTAAGACTTCTGCCCTGTAAGAGCAATTCGGCCGCCCCTGTTCTGTTTCACAGGACATTAAGTCGAAGGGGTTCG
>CANRIY010000010.1 GCA_947630775.1 uncultured Clostridia bacterium
GCGCAAACGCCGCAAACTCACCGTCAAAGAGGCGATGCAGCTCTTTATCGCCGAGGAGAGCGACAAGCTCATCGACGAGGACGCCGTCAAAGAGGAAGCCCTCCGCCGCGCGGAGAACGACGGCATCATCTTCATCGACGAGATCGATAAGATCGCGGGGAAGGAGAATGCAGGCGGCGTGGACGTGAGCCGCGAAGGGGTGCAGAGGGACATCCTGCCCATCGTCGAGGGGACGACCGTCATGACGAAGTACGGCGCCGTCAAGACCGATTATATGCTCTTTATCGCGGCGGGCGCGTTCCATGTCTCCCGCGTCGAGGATCTGATCCCCGAACTTCAGGGTCGGTTCCCCGTCTCGGTGGAGCTCAAATCGCTCACGAAAGAGGATTTCATGCAGATTTTGACGAATACGGAGCATTCCCTGACCCAGCAGTACGCAGTCCTTCTCGCCGTGGACAACATCGACCTGAAATTCACGCCCGATGCGATCGAGGCGATCGCCGAGATCTCCGAGGAGATCAATCTGACGAGCGAGGACATCGGCGCAAGAAGGTTGCACACGGTGATGGAGTATCTTTTGGAAGACATCTCGTTCAACGCGGGCGGCGATTATCCCGTCGTCTCCGTCGAGATCGACCAAAAATATGTAGAGGAGCACCTCTCGAAGATCACCAAGGACAGAGACCTCAAAAAATACGTATTGTAAGCTCTGCGGCGGACGCACGGGGAAGAACGCATGGAAGAAAAGCGGGAGAAGGAGCGGTCGGAGAGCCCGATCCTCTACGACGTGTTCATCGCGTATCACGGGACAGAGGATCCCAAGGGCACGTATCGGTGGGCGAAAAGGGTCGCCGATTATCTCACCGCGCGCAATTTCACCGTCTATCTGCACGGGTATTGCTGTTCCAATGCCCGCCCGGAGCATCGCCATCTGCCCTTCTGCGAAACATACCGCATTGTGGAAATGTCGCGGTGCTTTCTCCTTCTCCTCAACGATCACTGCCCGCGCAACCGCGACGGCTGTCTCGGCAACGAGTGGGGCAAGGACAGGGGCGTCTATCTGAAATCCGAAGTCGACCAGTTCGAGTACGACGTCAATCATTCCAAAAAGATCCGCGAGGATTTCAATTTCTGTGTGCGGGAGGCGGGGAGAAATGCCGCCGATTACGTGCACTATATCGGCGCACTCGCGCGCGGACACAACAACCTCTTGTGCAGTTTCAGCAGCAATGCGGCGATCCTGAGATGGCTGTCGGCGCGGAAGAGCGAATGGGGGAAACGGGCGGATGTTTCGGGCGCCGATCTGAGGACGGCCGCGGATGCCGCCTCTCCCGCCCTTTCAGACGGCATTGCGGCGGATTCGGAGACGGCCGAAGGGGACGCGCTCGCCGCGCGGGGGCTCTATCCGGACGCCGCCGTGAAGTATGCGGTACTGGCGGGAAAAGGCAATGCCGCGGCGCAATATAAACTTGCGGTCTGCTATCTGGACGGCACGGGCGTCACACAGGACGACAGGGAGGCGTTCGGATGGTTTCTCTCCGCCGCCCGCCAAAATCATACGGAAGCGCAAAATTCCCTTGCCGTCTGTTATCTGAATGGGCGCGGCGTTGACAGCGATCCGAAAGAGGCAGTCCTTTGGCTGAAAAAGGCGGCAAAGCAGAACAGCGCCAAGGCGGAATATAATCTCGGGCTGTGCTATGAAAAAGGCAACGGCGTCGGGGAGGATCCCGTAAAAGCGAGACGCCATTATTCCCGTGCGGCACGGCTCGGTTATCCGAACGCGGTTCTGAAGATGGGGCTTTTCTACCATCTCGGGATCGGGTGCGAAGAGGATCACGGGAAGGCGGTGAAGTGGCTCACGAAGGCGGCAGATGCAGGCGTTGCGTCCGCATGCGTTATCCTCGGCAATTCCTATTTGCAGGGGGAAGCCGTGCCGCAGAATTACGGGAAAGCGGTGGAATATTACCGCAAAGGCGCTTCGCTCGGCGAGGATATGGCACAGTTCAATCTTGCCATATGCTATGATCTCGGCTACGGCGTGGAGCGCGACGAAAATGAGGCGTTTGCACTCTATCTCAAGGTTGCGGAAAATGGGTACGATAAGGCGCAGTATGCCGTCGGGACCTGCTATTACCACGGCAGCGGGACCGAAAAGGACTTTTCTTCTGCTGCCAGGTGGTACCGTTTGGCGGCAGAGCAAGGTGACGCACAGGCGCAGTTCTGCCTCGGAAATTGTTATAATTTCGGCGAAGGCGTCGCGCAGGATTTTGCCGAGGCGGTCAAATGGTACCGTTTGGCGGCAGAGCAGGGTTCTTCGCGCGCGCAGTATAATTTAGGTGTCAGCTATACCCATGGCGAAGGCGTCGCGCAGGATTTTGCCGAGGCGGTCAAATGGTACCGCCTTTCGGCGGAACAGGGCGAAAATGATGCGATCGGCAACCTCGGCTATTGCTACATACACGGCGAGGGCGTCGGACGGGATCCGGAAGCGGGCGTTGCACTCTACCGCAAGGCGGCGGAACGCAATCACGCGGTTTCGCAGTTTAACCTCGGCCTCTGCTACGAGCAGGGCGACGGGGTCGAGCAGGATCAAAAACAGGCGGCGTTCTGGTACAGGAAGGCGGCGGAACAGGGGCACGCGCAGGCGCAATGCAATTTGGGCGTGCTGTATGCCAACGGCGACGGCGTGGAAAAGGACATGGAAGCCGCGGTCATGTGGTTCACCGCGGCGGCGGAGCAAAACGCGGGCGTCGCCCAGAAGAATCTCGGCATGTGCTATCTGAAGGGAAGCGGCGTGCCCGCCGATCCCGAAAAGAGCATCGGTTGGTTCCGCCGTGCCGCCGAAAACGGCAATGCGGCCGCAATGCGAATTTTGGCACAGTGCTATCTGTATGGGGAAGGCGTAAAGCAGGATCTGCAGGCCGCCAGACAGCTCTACCGGGAGGCGGCGGCGCAGGGAGACGCCGAGGCGGAAACCGCGCTTGCGGCGCTTAAGGACGATCCTTCGTCATGCGGATCCCGATCCGTGCAACAGCGCGGGGTGCACAGAAAAAAGAAATGATTCGCGAGGAGATATCATGATCAACATTCCCAAGGGGACCAAGGACGCACTTCCGTCCGAGATCTATAAGTGGCACTACATAGAGGAGTGCGCGAAGAAAACTGCGGCAAGATACGGCTTCCGCGAGATCCGCACGCCCGTCTTTGAACATACCGAGCTCTTCTCCCGCGGCGTGGGGGACACGACCGACGTCGTCCAGAAGGAGATGTACACCTTTCTCGACAAGGGGAACCGCTCGGTGACCCTCCGTCCCGAGGGCACGGCGGGGGTGGCGCGTGCCTTCATCGAAAACGGCTTGCAGGGGGGCGTCATGCCCTTTAAGGCTTACTACCTCATCTCCGCATTCCGTTACGAGCGGCCGCAGGCGGGGAGACTCCGCGAATTCCATCAGTTCGGTGCGGAGCTCTACGGTGCGGAAGGGGCGGCGGCGGACGCCGAGGCGATCGCCTTTGCCGACCGTTTTCTCCGTGAGATCGGCGTGGGGGAGGCGGTAGCGCTTCACATCAATTCCATCGGCTGTCCCGCTTGCCGCGCAAAGTATCAGGAAGCCCTCCGCGACTACTTCCGCCCCCATCTCACTGAGATGTGCCCCGATTGCAACAGCCGTTTTTCCAAAAATCCCATGCGTATGATCGATTGCAAGGAAGAGGGCTGTAAAACATACACCCGCTCCGCGCCGCGCATGCTCGACTACCTCTGCGGGGAGTGCAGGGCGCATTTCGAAGAGCTCAAAACCTTGCTCGACGGCGCGGGGATCGCCTATGAAGTGGATCCTTCCATCGTCCGCGGGCTCGATTATTACAGCCGTACCGTCTTCGAATTCACAAGCGGCGCCCTCGGCGCCCAGAGCACGGTGCTCGGCGGGGGGAGATACGACACCCTCCTCGTCCAGCTCGGCGCCAAGCCCACGCCCGCTGTCGGGTTCGCCGCGGGGCTCGAGAGGCTCATCATGCTGCTCGATGCATTGCAGACGCCCATCTTTGAGCAAAAGCCCGATTGCTATCTTTTGGGCATGGACGAAGCCTCCCGCCGCAAGGCATTTTTGCTTGCAGAGGAGCTCAGGGGTGAGGGAATTTCCTGCGAGACCGATCTCATGGGGCGCTCCCTGAAGGCGCAGTTCAAGTATGCGGACAAGCTCGGCGTGCGGTTCGTCGCCGTCATCGGCGAGAGCGAACTTGCCGAAAATGCGGCAGAGATCAAGGACATGGTGGCCTCATCTTCCGTCAGAGTAAAATTTGAAGAGATCGCACAGTATATCAAAAGGAGGAATGTGATATGGTCAAAGAAATGAGCGGACGGGAGCTCGACGAGCTCGTTTCGCAGAAGAAAACAGTCGTCTGCGACTTTTGGGCGGGCTGGTGCGGCCCCTGCCGCATGCTCTCCCCCGTGATGGAGACATTGAGCGAGGAATTCAGGGAGCGGGCCGAGTTCGTCAAGGTGAACGTGGACGACAACGGCGACCTTGCGGCGTCTCTCGGGATCTTCTCCATCCCCGATGTGTATATCTTCGCGGACGGCGAAGTCAAGACGCACAACCTCGGCTACCTTCCCGAGGACGCCATGCGGGAATTTTTAGAGGAAAATCTGTAACGAAAAGGGGCTGCACAAACAGCCTCTTTTTGCTTTGACGCGGTATCCCCCTGGTGCTCTTTTATGGGAAGTGTTCCTGCGAATTGTTAAATGAAGTGCAATAGATTTTCAATCAAACAGCGAGGTAAGAAAGGGGAAATTAAATTTTTGGTGTTTGGTACTTGACGAGACCGTAAAGATTTGTTACAATTAAAAGAGATAATAAAAGGGGTTTAATGTTTATTTTCAATAAAAAGTTAGAGAGCAGGACTTGAAAACATTAAACGCCATGGTATACGCCAGAAAAAAGGGAGAAGCACATGTCGATATTTTCGGAAGAAAAAGTTTATTGGATCGGACCGAGAGAGTCAGATATTGCGGCCGTAAAAGATTTATTCGCAGGGTCCATTACGATTTTCGGGAGCAACCTTGGGAATAACCGCGCTTTTTGTAATAGCGAATCGCATCCCGGAAGGATAGATCATAACAACACATCATATGAATCCGATCGATTTTTGATCGATGAGGCGCGAAAGTCCGTACAGGCGGATCCGCACGCCAAGTTCATGCTTTATAACGGAAATATTTTCAATTCGATCGAGGGTTTTAAGGAGCTGCAAGAGCAATATCATTGTATTCTTTGCATGAATGACGGCAACCTTATGCACTCTATGAACGACAAGCACTTTTTCCACGAATTATTTGAACAGTGTGCGGACGTTCTGCATATCGAACCCTGCGGGAAAGCAGATTGTGACTATGACAACATCGAAAGAAGATTCAAGAATTATCCGGAGTACAGAAAGGGTTGCCGCTTTATCATTCAGGCGCCCGTTGCGAGCGGCGGAAGCGGAACGTTCATTCTTGACGACAAAAATGAGAAGAGTATAGAAGGCTATTTGGACGGTAACGCAAGATACCTCGCTTCCGTCTATCAGGAAAAGAACGTCTCCGTCAATCTCCATGCCATCATATACGATGAGGAGATCCTGCTCACCCCGGGATCCGTCCAGATCATGAAGGAAGACGATCTCCGCCTCATGTACCGCGGCGCAGATTTCATTGCATACCGCGGACTTGATGAAAATCTCAGGAATAAGTTCAAAGAACAGGCACTTATTGCATGTGAAAAATTCCGCGGACTCGGTTACCGCGGGGTTTGCGGGATCGATGCGATATTTTCCGGAGGGAAGGTACTTCTGCTTGAAGTAAACAACCGCTTTCAATCATCAACGAATCTTTTGAACCTTGGTTTGGTGAGTAAGGGTTTCAAGAGCATACAGGAGCTCGACTACGATGCGTTCCACCGTCCCCGTCCCGAGGAAAAAGATCGGGGGATCGCCGATGCGGAAATCAATTTTTCGGATTACGCATACATTTTCACGGGAACAAACGAACATTGCGACCGCATATTGGCCCGCGCGGAAGCGAAAGAATGTCCTTATGTCGATAGCGTCGATCTTGACGGCTATCATCGCGGCATGGGCACGTATGTCAATGTCTCACATCTTTACCGAATCAATTTTCATACGAATATCGTTTGGGTCAACGAAGATCATTTGTTGAATCTCCATGAAAATGTGGTGGACCCGCCCAAAGATTGGATAAAGCGTATCCGAATGTTCGGGAAAATGTGCGCGAATGGTGAAGAGAAGATCCCGGAAGAAATTTTGATCGCGCTCAAAGTCGCTTTGATGACACAAGGCGTGGTATTCAGCGACCGAGCGAAGCATTATCTCGAAACGCACGGCGGTTTCCGTCCCGCAACGAACGACGCAATAGATTTGAAGGTCGCGCGGAGGCTTGTCGTCAACGCGCCAATCAGCGTGAAATTTGTGGAATTTTCCCCCTTTGAATTCGACGTTACCGATGAGGAAAGAGGCACATGCATTCTCAATTATTACGGCGATAAACTTTGTGATATTCAATACTATCAAACAGATCCGTTGCAAGACCGTAAAACTTCTAACGGAGTATCCTTTTCTGATGTTGCGTATTTTTCCACCGATCGTCTCCGTGTTCATCTCACCAACGACTGCAAGTTCAAACGTGCGGATATTGGATGCACCTTCTGCAATATGCAACGCAACGAAGGTGCCTTTACGATGGAAGACGTTGGGGAAGTGCTCGACGCATACATTGCGAGCGGGTTACCGGTAAGGCACTATCTTGTGGGCGGGCAATCTGCCGAAGATGAAGTTGCAAAGGAAAGGCTTTTACAAACGATATCTGCCATCCGCAGCCGGTCGTTTCAGCGGATTTACGCGATGATCTTGCCTTGTGACGACGAGATGCTTGACAAAATGAGCCGCGCCGGATTGAACGAGATCGCATTCAATATCGAGATATTCGATGAAGACTGCGCGCGTAAATATATGCCGGGAAAGGGGAAGATCCCGCGTTCGGAATATATGCGCGCCCTGCAGAGTGCCGTCGGCAAACTCGGACGGACAGGCGATGCACGCTCCATGCTTATTATCGGACTCGAGCCGGAAAGTTCGATGAGGGAAGGAATCAGCTGGCTTATCAGAAACGGTGTACAGCCGTTGCTCTCCGTGTTCCGTCCTCTTCCGGGTACTCCTTTGGAGCATTTGATTCCGCCTTCGATGCAGTCACTGTGCAAACTTTATCTCGATGTTACAAAAATGCTCGCAGAGCAAAATTGCCGCTTCCGCCTCGGCCCGAGTTGTAAGTTCTGTCAAAATAACACATTAAGTTTACCGGAATAAAGAGAGGACTCCTATGGATATTCAGGAAAAAACAAATGTTAATCTGGAAGAATGGAGACATTCTTTGAAATGGTATCAGGATAAGATCAACGAGACCTACGAGGATAAGATCCGTGAATGCCGCGAAAATGAACTGATTGCCGGCGAAGGTTCGGTGTGCCAGCTTGTGCCGTTGCCCGAATATGACGAAGAGTCGAATCTTGTCTATGATTACTTTTTGGATACGCTCGGTTACAGTTTTCTTACGGTCTTTGCCGAAACATATTGCGAAAGCGAGCATAGAAAGGTGGACGATTCGGGGGATGCAGGCGCGCTTTTACGCCAGTTCAATCTTTACCGCATCGATTTTTTGAAGAATCTCAATCTTTTAGATAGTCTTACCCTTAAATTATGCGATTACAATATCGATCCGTCCGTTTTTCGTTACGGTTTTGATACCCGTCGCGCGCGTGAGGCGTTTATTTGGCTCATGTGCACGTCGACGGGAGCAGAGCAACTCGATGTGCAAGATATCAACAGGCTCAAAACTTTTTATAAAGTCCAGATCGATCGTTACTTCCGCCGCAAAGGTAAATATTACGATCATAACGATATCGATAAACAATATGATTCTATTTTCAGTGAACTTGAAAAGCGCAGAGCAAGCAATTCGTATCGTTCGACGGTCACAAGGCTCTTGGAAAAGCTCAAAGAGAATTTGAAATCACTTATCAATGACACATATGACGTTTACGATTTGTTGAGCTTCTATCGGAATTATCTCGCCAATGCAGATATTTTGGAGGCATCCAAAGAGGATGTTGAAGCTTTGGGCCATGCGATCGACTTATCTATCGTTGTGCGGCAGATTTATTTGGAGCGCTTTTCCGCGTATTATAAAATGCCGGATTTGCAACTCGGGCACAGCGAATTTTCCGGTGCGCATTTTTCCCGCTCCAACATTGCCAAGAGTAATTTTATCAATTCCAATTTCAAGTATGCGAAGCTCGATAATTCGATTGCGACCGAGTGCGAATTTTCCATTTGCAATTTTCTCTCCTGCGACGCCAAGGGCGCGACGCTTGATAATTGCACTTTTAATTATGCAAATATGTCCGGTATGGATTTGTCCAATGCATCCATCAACAATTCGTTGCTCAATGCAGTTATTTTCCGCGACAGCCAATTGGACACTTCGGTCGGCTATGCGCAAGACTTGCTTTACGAGCAAGCGAAACTTGGTGCAGATGCGCTCAATAAGCGGATCAGTGAGCTGTCGGAGATGGGCAACGAGACGTGTGACGGGCTTTTGAAGGCGTTCGCCTATAATTTAACGCGCGATAGTCACGTCGATTCTTCTTCCTCCGGTACAAGTTTATGGGATTTGACATGCGGCCGGAACGATGATTATTCACCCAGCCTTTTCAAACTCGGCCCCGATGGACAAGGGGAGAGAGGCGTGCTGGAATTTCAGGGCGTAAGCGAAAAGAGTAAAGATCTTTTCGGTAAACTTCTGAAAATTTGTAAAGCGAAGATCATCGGAAGAGAGTTTCTCGACCAATTGCGGAAAGCGGAGACCAAGGAGACCGCGGAGGCGCGTAAAAAACGTTTTGAAAATTACGGCAGGATCTGCTTTGAGCCTACAACGCTCCGAAATGCCAATATTGTAAAGAGTATGCTTCCTCAAATCGATCTCAGTCATGTGGATATGCGCAGTGCGTCCTTTGAAAGGAGCGATTTAAGCAAGTGCCTTGCGTACTATACGGAGGCTGAAACAGCATACTTAGGGAAAGCGAATATCAACGGGGGGGAATTTTTCGACAGTAACTTCGATAACACGAATTTCTCTGAAGCAAGTTGTATCGGTGCACGGTTCATTAACTGCAGGATGCACGCCGCAAATATGAATAAGGCGCTTGCCATCGGGATGTGTATCGTCAATACAGAGAGGACGATCCCCTTCTTGCAAGAATTGTTGATTAAAATCGATGTGGAACGCGATCCCGATCCCGGACTTGCCGATCTCACGGAAAATGTCCGTGACGACGAATATTTCAATAAAGAAAAAATGGATGTCGCGGACAGCAATTGGAGCGAAGCAATGGCTGCGCAGTCCATGTTCGTCGGCGTAAAAATGGACCGTTCGCGATTTTCCGCAACCGATTTAAGCAATGCGTTGTACTTTAATTGTGCGGTTAGATGGGCTTCCTTTGAGCGCGCGGATATCTCGTACGGATTGTTGATCGGGTCTTCTTTTCACCAGTCGAGTTTCCGTGCGGCAACGCTATCCCAGTCGCACATTTATTCATGTGAATTTTCCGGATGCCGTATGAAAAATCTCACCTTCATCGGCGCGAGAGTAGATAAAGCGATTTTCTACGATAACGATTTCAGCGAAACAAATATTGCGCGCGGCAGCTTCAATAACTGTATGTTCAGGCGTTGTAATTTCAGCAAACTGAATATTTCCAACACGGTTTTCAAGCATTGTACATTCTATGGGGTAGAATTTAAGGAATGCATCGGCGTCGATTCCGCGCAGTTTGTTGATTGCATTTTCATGGACGGAACGGATGTCGGGAAAGTGGATGTCGGGTTCGACGAGACTGCCGTTCCCAAGATCACGATCGGCAAGGACAAGATGTGTTTGGAAAGGACGCATGTTTATATCAAAGGTTTAGAGATGTTCTCTAACTGCAAAAAGTTATCGATCGGAAGAACAAAGGAGTAAAGATGGGAGAAATTATTACGCATGACGTTTTCATCAGTTATCGAAGCAAGGATTACGATATCGCCGCGCTGACGGAGGCATACCTTGGGCAACTCGGATACGATGTGTTCTGGGATGTGAATCTTAGAGATGAGAGCATCCCCGATGAATCGTTCTCGCCCGTTCTCGAGGAAAATATTTGCAACTGCAAGGATTTTATTCTTATCATCACTGATCATACTTTTGCTAAGGACAGAATATTTTCGCAGAAAGATTGGATCGCCCATGAGGTCGATCTTGCTCTCCGTTACGGGCGTCACATTGTTGCTTTTTTGTTAGACGGAACGCAGGTTCCCGCGGAAGAGGATCTTCCGGAGTCGATTCGGGCGTTGAAATCCGACAAGGAAATATATAAGTTTCCGATTGACAGAAAAACGTATAGCAAAGAGGATATTTTCCGTGAGCTCCACAAAAGACTGCGTTCCAACCCCGTGTTCCGCACTTCGCAGGATGAAAATCAAATCGGCGGGGGTGTATACAATGCGGGAGATGCAATCGAACGGGAAAGACTCCGTACACAAGGCGAAAACACATATAAGTTCGATATGCGTATTATCAACCGTATTCTGGAAGAGAATAAGGACGCCGTGTTCAATGTGCTCGACGTCGGCTGCGCACAGGGGTTTGTGGGGTACAGCCGTTTTTCCGATGAACGTTTCAAGACCGTGTTGGGTATCGATAAAAACAAAGATTGTATTCTCTATGCAAGAAAAGAGCACCGCGGCACGAAATACAAATATGCAGAGATTGATTTGGAAAGTGCGGAGTTTGAAGACGATCTCGAATCGAAGATGCTCGATATGGAGATTGAAAAGTTCGACATTGTCTTCGCCGCCCTATCGTTGCACTTTTTGAAAGATCCGATGGGTGGACTTCTTCGTCTGCGGAATTTCATGAAACCGGGTGGTTATATCATCATCCGCGGTTCGAGCGATGAGACGAAAATCGCCAATTCCGATGCCGATACGGCACTCATTAGACAAATTGTCGAGCGGACATATGCGCTCCCCGGCGTCGCGGACCGCAAAAACGGGAGCAAGATATATAACTGGCTATGTTCTACGGGATTTGAAAATGTGCGGATATATAGTTCCATGCGGGATACGTCTGGAATGAAACCCAGCGAGAAGAACAATCTCTTCAAGGAAAGCTTCGGATGGCGCTTGGACGCCGTTAAGAGTCTCGAGGGCGAGCACTCGGGACGTTACAGAAAAATGGAAGAGGGATTAAAAAAACTTGAGCGAAGGTTCTATGATCCTTCTTTCTGGTATTGTGAGTACGATTATATCGGCGTCGGCAGATTTTAAGAAGATGGAGTGGAAATGGAGAATTTATATTGGGTCGGATCGAGAAAATCGGACATTATTGATACAGGGGACCTATTCCGTGATTGCATCGCGCTTTACGGAGATAGCCGCTATTGTTTAACCGAGCAAGCGAAGATCCGTATTGACAACAACACGGGAAGCGCGGAGCGGGACGCGTTCATCCTCTCTAATATTGAAAGCATCGTGCGAAGCGATCCGTCCGCCCGCTTCTGTTTTTATGATCCCTCTTGGGCGTATGAGATCCGCGGACTTGAGGCTTACCGCAACAGGTTTGTATGCCTGAACAGGGCGGATCTTTACGAAAAATTTAACAATAAGATCGCATTTTATGAGATGGTCCGCGGGATCGTTCCTACCTTTTACCGCGGGGTCTTCAAGGGGGCGGAGTGTTCCTACGGGGAGCTTTGCGAAAGATTCCGCTGCAAGAGGGGCTCATTTATCGTACAGGAACCGATTTCAAACGGCGGCCACGGGACGTATCGCCTCAACGGGAGAAACAAGCTGCGGATCGCGGCGAAACTTGATCCGCAGGGACGGTATCTCGTTTCGGAGTATTATGCCGACAGCGTGCCCGTCAACATGCATATGATTGTAACCGACTGCGGACCGGTACTGCTCCCCGGTTCGGTGCAGATCCTTCGCCCGGAGCACGACCGTCTCATCTATCGTGGCGCCGACTATGATACTTACCGACGGATCGGGCAGCCGTTACGGGAGGAGTTCGCGGAATATGTCCGTAAGATCGGAGAGACGGTGTGCCGCGAGGGATATCGCGGGGTTTGCGGCGTAGACGGCCTGATCGTAAACGGCAAGGTTTATTTTGTGGAATTTAATCCTCGGTTTCAAGGCTCCACTGCGGTGCTCAACAGAGCGCTTTCGGAGCAGGGGAGGCCGAGTGTACAAAAACTCAATCTCGCCGCTTTCCGGGGGGAGACAATTCCGGGAGATGTAGATATTCCCGTGCCTTACAGTACATACAGCTACGTTTCCGCATGCGGCAGAGTTTTCGGAAATCATATTCTGAAAAACGCAAACGGTGAGGAGCGGATCGCCCAAATCGACCGCGACGGGTATACCGCTACCGAAAGGATGGCGAAGGGCCTTTATATGTTTCGCGTTACGCTGCATGGGAATATCACTTCGATCAACGAAGATGGCGGATTGTTTTACCACGAACATATCGTGGAGCCCAATGAAAGGTTGTATCGCAAAGTCTTGAAATTGGATCGCCTTGCCGTCAAGATTTCTCTCATGTCGTTGGGCGTGAAACTGACGGAACGGGCGAGGACATATCTTTTGAATAACGGCGGGATCCGTCCGGGTAACAACAATGCAGTAGACATGGACGTGCTGAACATGGTCGTGAATGCGCCATGCGATATTAGTTATATCGCGCTTACGCCGTTTACGATCGATCTTAGCGCGGACAACGAATTGCTTTTGAGCTATTACGGAAAATATTTGACGGAAGTGAAACTCTATCCGTTGGATCCTTTGGGCGCCAAGAAAACGTCACGCGGGGTGCCGTACGATACGGTCGCATACCTTTCGACCGACCGTCTGCGCGTGCACATGACGAATGAGTGCATCTATAAACGTAAGAACATCGGTTGTAAATTCTGCAATATCGTTCCATGTGCCGATCCCATTTCGCTGGAAGATGTCCGTGAAGTTGTCAACGACTATGTCGCCCATTCTCCTGCAGTGAAACACTTTTTGATCGGCGGGCAGTCCATGGATCAGAAAAGCGGTATGGAGGCCATTACACAGATCGCACATATTATCCGCAGAGCGACGAAGGAGAAGCGGATCTATGTGATGGCGCTTCCGTATGACGAAGCTTCGATCAAGTCGCTTGTCGATGCGGGGATAGATGAACTTGCTTGCAATATTGAAATTTTCGATAAAGATCTGGCATTGAAATATATGCCCGGGAAAGGTGCGATCCCGCGTACGACTTACTATCGTGTTCTTTCCTATGCCCATACGCTCCTGCCTGAGCCGGGAAGCGTGCGCGCGATGCTGATTTATGGATTGGAGCCCCGGAAAAGCTTTATCAAGGGCATTGCGAAACTGGTGGAGCTGGGGATCCAACCTATTATATCTGTTTTCCGCCCGCTGCCCAATACGCCTCTGGAACACCTTATGGCGCCGCCTCTGATGAGCGTGTATGATTTGTATCTGAAAGCAGAGGCTTTATGCGAAAAATTCGGGCTGAGACTCGGGCCGGCCTGTGTATTCTGCCAAAATAATACGCTGAGCCTTCCGGAGAGCAATGCGCCGCTTCCCGATTTGGCGAAGTAGTGGATATACGAATATATAAAAGGATGAAAAACATTTTTCTTTCTTTCAAACATCATGATGATTTTGGGGAACTGACGTCAGACTATTATAGGGCGGCGCGGTTGTATGACTTTTTGACGGAGCACCAATTCAACGTCTTTTTCAGCGCAAAATCGGTCGTGGCGAGCGGTGATTCCGACTATACCGCCTTGATCAACAAAGCATTGGATCAGGCGGATGTCTTGATTCTCGTTGCATCGTGTTATAATAATTGCACCTCATGTTGGGTGAAATACGAATGGCAGAATTATTTTCAAGAGGTCATGAGTGGAAAAACGCACGGGTTGTTTCTCTCCTATATCGATGGGAATGTGAACGATTATCCGAGAGAGATCAGGTCGCGGGAAGCCGTTTCGTGGAGCGATCCCAATGCAGAAGAGACCATATTAGAAATGATCTGCAACCATTTGGGAAAGAAAGAGGAGATACAACAAATATCGGATAAAACGACAAGGCGCGCAAAAGGGTCTTCGTACGGATACGAAATAGGAGACGAGAAGAATCGCCTGAAGGTGCAAGCGCGTCTTGAGAGCCGATATGACGATTCTATATTGAGTGAAATCATATCGAAACGCAGGAAGGACCCATTTTATATTCTTGATGTGGGTTGCTCATCCGGATTTCTTACGGAGGTCTTATTTAAGAAATTTGAGGAAAACATTCGCGTTTTGGGTGTAGATAAATTTCGGGAGTGCATTGACGATTTTCGTACAAGATTTTCCGATTGCGATCATTTTTACGCGCATCAATTGGATCTTGATCGTCCGGGGTGGGAAGATGAATTGCATATTGCAATGGATAAGATCGGCATCCCGCATTTCGATCTTGTTTTTTGTTCGATGTCTCTGCATCATATGGCGGATAGTGCCGCGGTCATAAAAGCTCTGCGTGACTTCTTGTGCGATGATGGCCATATTTATGTGCGCACGAATGACGATGGCTTAAAAATGGCATACCCCGATCCGAATGATTTGCTCGGCACCATAATACGCATGTCAGAAAAGACGGATGGAATTTCGGATCGTTTTCACGGAAGGAAGATATTTTCGGAGCTCTACAATGCCGGTTATAAAAATATAAGCATACAACACCATAGCGTGGATACAGCCGGCAAGACCGAAGAAGAGAGAAAATTGATTTTCGAAAATGTATTTTCATGGCGCGAAAATTACTTTCGTCAGCAAGTTTACGAGATGACAAAGGCAAACAAAACCGATTCGCTTATTTCAAGCATGAAAGCATATGAGCGAATTGTAGACGCAGTTAAAAAAGTGGAAAAATATTTTAAGGATCCTACCTTTTATTTTTGTTTTTTTATAACTACGGCAATTGCCCAAAAATAACTGCGTCTGGGTCTCGGACATGGGTGCCTCGGAATTTGTCAAATGTGCAGATATTTACACTGCGGTCCCTTGGAAAAATGAAAAACTATGTTTTACATGTCAGTCTTCTGCGGCGCCGGCTTCATCCCGGCGCCGCTCGGTTCATGGTTGCCTGAATTGAAAATCTTTGGGAATACCCGACAACCGATTGACGAAACTGTGCGATTTGTGATATAGTTTCCATGGATAGCGGACTTGCTCCTTTGAGGTTTTTGGTGGTACTTAAACTTATCACATGGAGCGCCTTGTTCGCTATCTTTTTTTATTCCCTTTGCCTCACATCTATTGTAATCTTACAATACAAAATGAAAATCTAAACATTTTTCTATTTACAGCTTGACTTAACATAGTGAATATGTATAATTTAAGTGTGTATAATTTCAAAGAAGGAGATGCGATGTATGAAAATAAGGGGGAAAATTTTTTTCGCTTTGGCAGTATGCGCAATGTTCTTGATGAGCGTCGTTTCGCTCGCTGCCTGCGGCCTGTTTGGGTCGGCAAGTCAGAGTGACGAGCCGAAATACAAATTGAATTTTTATGTCGACAGCGAGCTTTACGCCTCAGTCGAGGCCTCTTCGGGCAGTACTTTTGAACTGCCGGCAGAACCCACAAAAGATGGATATGTGTTCGGCGGATGGTACTTCCGCGGAAATCATTGGGACGACAGCTTTGCGGACGCATGGTCGGATCCTGAAGTTTTTGAAGCGTGGACGAAGCGGGGAGACTATTTTCCTACAGACGATCGAGGCACAATGCTTCCCTTCGAAGCGCTTGGATCCGACTATTACGTGAATCACAAATTGTATTCCGATCAATCCTTCTTCCCGCGCTGGCTGGAAATTAACGCCGAGGAACGGCATTTCATGGTGCAATTTACCACGGGATATTCCACTTTGATCGGCTACGGGGAGACGTGGCCAGCCGAGAAAGAAATTCCGTACGCGGACGGAGAAATGTATCGCGTACGGGTCGCTGGTGCCGGGGATTATGTGGATTGCTATTTGGACGGATGGTATCTCGATTCCGCTTTGCAGACAAAGTGGGATCCCGAGACGCCCGTCACGAAGGATATCTTCCTTTTTCCAAAGTGGCTTGAAGCGGCGTCCCTCACGGAGTGCGACATTCTCGCCGCCGAGGGATTCGAGATAAACGGCACGACGCTCGACATGACGTGCCCCTACGAAACGACTTCCCTAAATCCCGCTTCCTTCCTCACGTTGAGCCCCTTCGCAACGTGGAAGGCGACAAAGGAAGAGGAGGGAGGCGACCCCTTGTACAGCGTTCGCCTCGAAGAAGGAGATAATACCTTTTATCTTCACATAACGTCCGGGAGCGGAACGGTCACAAAGACATACACGGTGAACGTCTATCGCCAAAAGAAATTTTGGGTGTCTTATGGGTATTACGACATCACCCACGGTTGCACGATAAGGCGGTATGGCGGGATCGAAGAACAATACGTCGACGACGGGGCGCCCGCTCCGCGACCCGAACTCGTGAACCCGGAAGGATATACCTTCCTCGGGTGGCGGCTTGCGACAGACGGGAAGCCCGGCGATACCGAATACGATTGGAATACGCCCATCCAAAACTCTACGCAACTGTATGCAATATACGAGGCGAACCCGTACACCATCACCTATCTCGACAGCAAAGACCATGCGAAGCTCGGCGCACAGACCGTCCACTATGGCGACGAAAATGTCGAACTTCTCACTTTCAGCAAGGACGGCTACCGCTTTGGTGGCAGCTATACACTGGAGGAGGGCGATTATTTCTCGAACGACAACGGGAAAGTGAGGGAGTGGCATTGGGCAGAAGATTTCACGCTCTATGTGACTTTCATCGCCTATACTTACAAGGTGAGCTATTACGGCTTGGAGGATGGCTCTCATACGAATGCAGATTCCTACACCTTCGATACGCCCTTCGACCTCGCCGACGCCGAACGCTACGGATATGCCTTTCTCGGCTGGTACGATGCCGAAACGGACGGCAACAGGGTGACGCGGCTCGGAGACATCGCACATGATATGAAATTGTGGGCGAGATGGGAGCTTTGCAACGTATATCTGCGTACCCCGGACGATTTGCTGGCGATGGGGCCGATCTACCATTATATCCTCGCAAATGACATCGATCTGGAGGGTGCGGCATGGACGCCTGTCGGAACGACGGAAAAACCCTACACCGGGACCTTCGACGGACAAGGGCACGCAATCAAGAACTTCACGATCACGGAGCTCTCGTCCCGTATCGGATTATTCGGAGAGAATGCGGGGGTCATCCGGAATTTAGGCGTCGAGGACATTCGGATCAATTGGGACAAATACAGCCCCTGGAAGGACAGCAGTGAAGACCGCCTCAATGCAGGCGGACTCGTGGGATACAACCGGGAGAACGGCTTGATTGAAAATTGCCATACGATGGGATCGATCAAAATCACGCTCCGCTCGCAACAAGTGTCGGGATGGCCCACAAGCAATGCCGTACATGTAGGAGGGCTTGTGGGATATAACGACGGAACAATCGGACGGTGTTATTCGTCATGTTCCGTGTCCGGTTATTCGAAAAACGGTACAAACAATAATTACGCAGGCGGAAGCGCAGGGGGGTTTGCGGGAGTCAACCGCGGAACGATCGAAAACTGCTACGCCACGGGAAAGGTATTTGTTTCCGGATATGTCAACACAAACAACCAATGGGCAGGGCAGTGTGACATCAGTGCGGGCGGATTTTCGGGCTCTGCCGCCGCAGGATCGGTCATAAAAAACTGCTACGCGACGGGAAACGTTTCCTGTAACGGTACGTGCGGCGCCTCCAAAGCAAGGGAATCCCTCCTTTTTGTGCAGATTGGCGGTTTTGCCGGGTGGGCGTCGGAAGGGAGCGACGGCAAGGCGGGAGCGATATTCGAAAATTGCGTTGCCTTCGGAAACTTGAACTCCTATCTGAACTCTCAAGCGTCATCCAACGCATCATCGAAAGCAATCTATAAGCACGGCGGCTTCCTCGGAGAGGGTGATACAGGCGTTACTGTAAAAAACTGTTACGTTCCGGACGCGCAATCGATCGTGCAGTCACACCAGGCATACAAGTTCACCGGCACGGAAAACACAATGGGCTCGAAGAAAAGTCTTGAAGAGATAAAGACTGTCTCCTTCTTCGTGGATACGCTCGGATGGAGCGATGAGGTGTGGGAGATGACCGAAGGCTCTTTCCCTGTCTTAAAGGTAAAGATTTCCGCCGAGGGCGGCGGGCTCGCTACAGAATAGCCGTACTGATATCCGCACCGCAAAATATTAGAAATAAATACAGGAGAAGAAGATATGAAAGCTCTTTATGGACTTGTCTTTTTTGCTACGGGATGGGGCCCTACAAAAGGAGGGATCAATTCTTTTAATTTTGACTTATGCCGTGCTCTGGGCAAACAATCGGAAAGCAGAGCCACGAAAGTTTTTTGTATTTGTCCCGGAACAACAACAGAGGAAGAAAAAAGGGAGGCGGATCTTCAGAGCGTCAGCTTAATTGATGTTGATGAAGGGGATTTTGATAATTGTAGGTTTGATAAGATCCTTTCCGAACAAATTGTATCGGAATGCGAAAAAATATTTTGGTTTGGGCACGACGTCATTACGGCAAAACAGGCATTTGCCTGCAGAGACAAATATCGGGATACCGGCAAGGCCGTTATTTTTCATCATATGAATTATGGCGAGTACTATGCGATCGGTGCGCCTGAAAGAACGGCAAGGGGCGAGCATAAAGAAAGCGAGCAAAGGCAAGTCTTCCAAAATGCCGACTATGCGGTCGCAGTGGGGCCCAAACTCTTTACATCATTAAGCGATCTTACAACGCAATCGGGCTCTCGGGCAGAGTGTATGCAGGTCATTCCGGGATTGGCGGATATCACGCCGATCGAAAAGGAAATGAACAAAAAGGTCATTCTTTTTACAGGACGGCTCGAAAAAGATAACGATCCGATCAAGCAATATTTAACCACGATATACGCTGTAAGCGATCTATTCAAAAACAAGGATACATCTTTAGGGAAGAGCGAACTGAAACTTTATGGACTCGATGAAGGCTCACCGGAGGAATTGAACGCAAAAATTGAAGAGTTGAAAGGGGAAGCAACCAATCGCGCGGGGTGCGCGGTACCGATTAAACCGTTAGAATATACTTCAGACAGAGAAAAGCTCTTTGAAGAGGTGCGAAAAAGTTCCATCGTCATAATGCCTTCGATCAGTGAAGGGTTTGGGCTTGCAGGTTTTGAGGGCATCGCGGCGGGCGTCCCGACCGTTATATCCAAAAACAGCGGCCTCTATGAATTCTTAAAGTCCGAACATCTTGATTGTTATGTTTCAGGGATAGAAGTCGTAGGCGGCGATCGTTGGGAAACGCCCGGGGATCAAGATGTAGAAAACGTTTATCAGGCGTTTAAGGAGATTTTAAGGGACTATGCCCCGTTCAAACAGAACGCTCTGCTGTTACGGCAAAAGATTTTGGAATCAGGTTATACCTGGGAAAGAACGGCATCGGATATTTTAGATTTCTTAAAGATATTCAAATTCAATTCTATTGCAAGGCTTTTGTGCGGCGTCATTCGCCCTGAAATATACAAGAAATATCCGGCTCTGATTGCGGAAACCGCAAACAGATTTGAAGATGAGTTTGCACAAAGCGTCGCAGAGGAGCTCAAAACAGACAAAAATTCTGTTTTATCGATAAAAGCAGAAAAATTTTCCGATATCCCGTATTCTATCCTATCTGCAGCGGCCGGCAAATTAAGGATGCCTTTTCGGTCTCGGGGAAAAATACGCAAATTGGTTTGCGGCCTCTTATCGCGGTATTGCACAGCGGTGACCGATGCACTGAAAAGGATAGATGAAACCGATACAGGGTTCCGCGGTCTGTTTATAACGGATCAGCAGTCGGACATATTGAAATCTGCAGATTTAGGCGACGAGTCTGTTAAAATTCTTCTTCATGACGATTACAAATTCCATGAAGACATAATTCATATATTGGAGGAGGGGAATATAAACGCGGTATTATCCGGGCAGGATCTCGAAGTGTTAAAGACATACCATAAAGAATTGAAGAAGACATATGATGTTTTGAATTTTGAGGGGTTATCGGTAATGGTTTCGGCGGGAGCGCAAAATATCCCCCTGGACCAGGTTTATGCTTCAATGAGCCTGAAATCCGATAGCAATGAATTGGATTTTGCTTTTGATTTTGATTTCGATTTTGACTCGGACGGCATGCCGATGTTACGGCCGAGAGACGATGCCGGCATGCCTTTGACAGACCGTTACAAGCGCATCATTATCAAGGGGGATCCGGGTTCGGGCAAATCTACCTACTTAAAGAAACAGTTAATAACTTTTTGTGATTCCGATAGGAAACGGATGTGTGTTTTCCTGAAAGTGTCGGAATTTACAAAATGGATCTCCGAAGACAGAGAGCGCCCGGACCGGTTATCGGAATATGTACACCATGTGCTGTCCACGGCCAATGATTTTTGCAGAGAGCACAACGCAGAACTGATCGCGGTGTATGATAAACTCAAAGAAAACGGGGGGATCGCTTATTTTATTGATGGTCTGGATGAGGTGCAGGATTCTGAGCAAAAAAAGAGTATCAATCAGAAAATTACCGAATTCGTCAAGGAAGCGGAAACTTGCAAGTATATCTTGACCTCGAGAAAAGTCGGATTGAATGAAGAAATTTTCAAGTCGATGCAATTCCGTATCGAGGAAATCGCACCGTTGTCTCAAGAGTCGATCGAGGAATACATACAAAAATGGTATGATGTTGTAGGACAAATTCTCGGTGAGTCACAAGAAGTTTGCCGGCAGCGTGCAAAGGACCTGATCATGTCGATCCGTTCCGAGAGTAAATCCCAGCTGTTAAATCTTGCCGGGAACCCTTTACTGTTGTCGATCATTGTCATTTTGCACCATCACGGGATCGATCCGCCCACCAACAGGGCAATGTTGTATGGCGAAATCACAAAGACGCTGCTTATCACTTGGATGAAAAGAAGGAATTTTGAAATCAAATATCCCGTGGATCATCTGAATAACTTCTTTAGCAGGGTAGCATTTGAAATTGTTACGAACAACTACAGTTCAATGACTATCCCGGAGTCCAAACTGAAGGCTATGTATGCAAAATATTTACACGAAAGAATCGAAGGAGACGACGAGAATGACGAGGCTAAAGTCGATAGTTTCATCCGGTACATTAGCGATGATGCAGGAATTTTATCTCCCCAAGGCTTTTTGAAAAATGAGCAATTATACGGCTTTTTAATGCATAGACAGATAGCAGAGTACTATGCCGCCCTGGAATTGGAAAATGCACTCGAACTCGAGAGAATCGATTTTTCGTCTATTATCAACGAATCAAAATGGACGGAGGTTTCGATCCTGTTGGGCGGGTATATGAGCATGCAGGGCGAGGCAGGGCAAAACAGAGTTAACAATAAATATATCCGGAGGCTTTTTAAGACGGAATCAAAGCCGATCAAAGATCTTAAATATAATATTTTGCTTGTGTTGAAATGGATCTCCAACAGCACTTTTATCAACAAAGAGAACTTGGGTGCCCTATTAAAAGAGTTGGAGGAGATATTCAAATCTTCAAACCGTTATAGAGTATTGCAGTTCTGTGACGATATCATCAGCGCCCTTGTGAATAGCCAATTCAAAAAACAAATTTGCAAGTGTTTCGCGAATTTGATAGATGAGGGCGAGTTTATCCAAGTGCGCAACGTCAGCGTAGTGATCGATGCGTTATTAAAAAACGGAGGTTTGTACAGGGACATCATAGAGGAACTGACGGAGGATAGGATCATAAACTGCCTCAAGCAACTGATCGAGCATAAAGATTTTTATATGTTGCAAAGGCCAAGCGGGTGTTATCACACGCTGTTTATGAATTATTTTATTCAATGTGTCAATGCGAACTATGGATCATCTAAGGGTACGGATAAAGAAGAGATATGGAAAGACTATACATACGTATATTCAAAAGCCGTATCCAATTCGTATGATGGCAATTCGAATAGTTTGATCGCTATGTTAGAACAGGCAAATAAAAATTTCAGCAATTCAGAAATTTTAAGCGAATACATTCATTCGTTAGTGCTGTACGTGATCGTATTCGATATTATAAGAAGACCTGAAAACGTGGCGGATAAAGAATTTTTTGGAAATGGCGGGGACTGGGGCTGCGGAGCGTTGATCGAGTCGGCAAGCCGTTTGATTGACGATGAATCCTCTCTCGGCGAACCTTGTTCAACTTATGTGAAAAAAGGCATAGTACGAGTCTTCCACAAAAAAGATGAAAATGGGCATAAGCTAACAGTATTTTTCTATAACAGAACGACACAACAATTAGAGAAATATGTCCTATTCCTGAAAAAAGAGTTTTGCTTGGAGGATCTTGCAAGCCAAACAGATGCCGGTTTCCCCCTTACGGTTTACCAGTGTTTGGATCAATTGTCTCATATAGAAATGCCGCAAGAAAAATTGTCGGAACTGTTTAATGATGCCTACGATCAAGGCAAATTGCTCACAGGAGAGGATTGGCATCAATCGATATTAGAAAAGATGAGTGCCGACAATGAAGCGTTTTATAAAAATTACAACACCTTAAAAACATGGGTCAGGTTTGACGGCAAAAAAACAAATCCCGCCATCCTGAAAGGAGAGATGAAAACATATTATAAATATTTTGCCCAACAACGCGATAAGATCTCACCTTCGGAAATGAAGAGACTGATAAGCCTTTACAAAAAAGAAGACGATGAAGAACATAAGAATATCATTTATGAGATCCTGTATGATCTTTTGTCCAATGAGCGTGAAATTTAGCCGTACCGCGGGAATTCGTTTTTAACGATTTTTTAGGCGAAACCACCGAATTTATATTATTTTCGGCTTGTAATCTTTGAAGCCCGAAATGATCTATCGCAGATTCTAAACGAAGAGGAAAGTGTGCCGCTTCCCAAATTATTACGGGCTCACATGCAATTTCCAAAACAAAAAACCTGACCAGTGTTCGGATCAGGTTTTTATTGGCTGGGGTAGCTGGATTAGGCCAACGAATGACGGAGTCAGAGGCAAATCGTTCACCTTGAAAAATCCCATATCTTGTGGTTTGATATTCTGCG